>JAHZCF010000115.1 GCA_019423005.1 Haemophilus sp. | reverse complement strand
CCGCCATAATAGCGAACAATTCAGATTGGGTCATATTTTTAATGTAAGGACGAACCACTAACGGTGCTTCTGTTTGACCAACGAAGATGTTCGCTGCAGCAGACATTGATTCTGCTTTTGATGTGCCTAATGCCGCTTGTAATGCACCACCGATCACTTTGATGACGGCTTGCATGATACCTAAGTAATAAAGCACAGAAATTAAACCGGAGAAAAAGACGATGATTGGTAACACTTTCACCGCAAAGATAAAGCCGACATTTGAAGGATCTGCTAATCCACCAAAGACGAAATTAATCCCTTCGTTACCATACGCAATAACATTTGACACTCCATTTGCTGTCGCTTGTAATGCATCACGGCCATACGGCACATACAAAATAAGGGCCGCAAATCCGATTTGGATCGCCAAAGCCCCTAATACAGTACGTAAATTAATCGCCTTACGATTATTTGAAAATAATACGGCAATGACCAGTAATACGACAATGCCTAAAACGCTACCTAAAATACCCATTTTTTTCCCCTAGGTTGGTTAGATAAGTAAGTGAATAAAATTGTCCTATTCTACTTGTTTTTCGGTAAAAAGTCGGAATATTTTTGCTACTTTTCGATATGTTTGCTTATAAAATGGTCACAATTTTGGTCAGACCACAAGATTTCGCATAGTTTTCAAGCGCTTGTGTCTGCTCAACGGTTGGGACATAAGGGATGAGCCCTTCAGCGTCTCGTGCACCTTTTGTGTGCATTCGGATAATTTTGAACAACACATCCGGATAGTCTTTCAATAAAATAGCAACCTGTTCCACCAACTTTTCTGCATCAAAAAAATTCACCACATAAACTAACCGCACTTCTTCCACTTTATTTAATGGTAATAATTGCGCCAAATTCTTCAAATTGCGATCTAAATTTTCTTGCTTGATATGTTGATGAGCGGGAATGATGTTTTGAGGGACAATGCCTTGGCGATTTTGTCTATCAAAGCACAAACTTTGTAAGCCAAGCCCTTCTCCTTTCAGGTCAAAGAGAAATTTGTCTGTCACATCAATTAAAGGGCGAATTGCTTCAAACTCAAAGAAACCACTGCTATCTAAATAGCAAGTTAGCCCTTCCTCACGTAGTTTTTGGAACAATGGTACGAGCTTTTTATGGTGAATGGTGGGTTCCCCACCAGAAACCGTCACGCCACGAATGAAAGGTACTGCATCCATTACTTGCTCATACAAATACTGCAGACTGACTTGATGAGCCCCTTCTGCATAACGAGGAATAGTTTCTGGATTATGGCAATAAAGGCAGTTTAGCTTACAGCCTTGTAAGAAAATACTGGTGCGATTCCCCTGCCCTTCTACATTAGAAAAAGGAATAATACGATGCAGGGGAACATAAATATCAGAAAGTGCGGTCACAAAAAACGCTATTTTCTAAAGTAAGTTATCACTTACACAAGCTTCATTTGGAAAATCACTAATTCCGCTTGGCAGCAGAATGTAAAAACCGCTTTAAGTACATATCCCTCTTCAACCTGTTGAATTTCAGATTGAATTTGACAAGGTTCACTTTCTACATCACGTGCTTTTAATGTGAAATATTCCAATGCGCCTTCTGCATCTTGACGAGTCGCGTAAAACTGTTCGATAGGTAAACTACAATCACTGTTATCAAACAATGATTTCATATCGAAAGTATTACAGCCTACACATTCAATTGGTTTTTCAGTTTGAATGGCCATCTTCTTCTCCTTATCTAAAAAAGCCGTGATATAACACGGCTTATTAAGTTTAAAATTATTTTGCAGCAACAAAGCCGACGGCTTCGTACACTTTGGCAAGGGTTTCCTTCGCTCTTGCACGGGCTTTTTCCGCACCTTGACGTAAAATCTCGTCTAAAAGTGCTTCATCGTTACGATATTGATAGAAACGTTCTTGTAAACCCGCAAGTAAGTTTGACACTTCGTCAGCCACCGCTGTTTTTAAGTGTCCATACATTTTGCCTTCAAATTCTTTTTCAAGGTCTGCCACAGATTTATCCGTTACTGCAGAAAGGATATCTAATAAGTTAGACACGCCCGCTTTGTTTTTCACGTCATAACGAACAACAGGCGGTTCATCAGAGTCTGTCACCGCGCGTTTGATTTTTTTCGCTACCGATTTAGGATCTTCAAGCAAAGTCACCACGTTATTACGGTTATCATCGGATTTAGACATTTTTTTATCAGGATCTTGCAAAGACATAATACGTGCACCGGCTTTGCCTAAGAAGATTTCAGGAATCGTGAAAATATCACCATAAAGAGAATTAAAACGAGCGGCAATATCACGGGTGATTTCTAAATGTTGTTTTTGGTCATCCCCTACCGGTACGCTTTTCGCTTGGTAAAGTAAGATATCTGCTGCCATTAAAACTGGATAATCAAATAAACCCACGTTAATATTTTCGGCATAACGTGCTGATTTATCTTTAAATTGAGTCATACGGCTCATCTCACCAAAATAGGTGTAGCAGTTTAATACCCAGCTTAGTTGAGTATGTTCTGGTACATGAGATTGCACGAAGATCGTGCTTTTATTCGGATCAATGCCACAAGCCAAGTAAAGGGCGAGCACATCAAGGGTCGCTTTGCGAAGTGCCACAGGATCTTGACGTACAGTGATGGCATGTAAATCCACCACACAGAAAATACACTCATAATCTTCTTGCATTTTCACCCAGTTGCGAAGTGCACCTAAATAATTCCCGATAGTTAATTCGCCGGAAGGCTGCACGCCACTGAATACAATTGGTTTTGTCATTGGTTATCCTTTTATTCTGTAAACTGAATTGGCGCTATGATAACAAAAGATAGGGCGTTTTTTAATGATTGAGTTCAAAACAATGTGTAAAAATGCTATATTACGCCAAAAATTTCTGCAGCTCACAATTTATAATCCCAATGAAAAATTATAATGATATGGCTCTGGCACTTGCCGGTGTTTGTCAATCAGTCTTATTAATCAGTCAATTAGCACAAAAAGGCGAAGTTGATAACCAAGATGCATTCCAAACGACCATTCATTCTCTTCTCATTACTCAACCCGAAGATACATTAGCCGTATTTGGCGGTGATGTTCAACATCTTAAAGTGGGATTAAACACACTTATCGAGCAACTCACTCAATTAAATGACAAAAATTTGTTGAATTATTGGGGTAGCTTGTTAGCGTTAGAGAGTAAATTAAACAAGCAACCTGAAATCAAACAAGAACTTGGCCGCCGAATTGCTCGTTTACCAGAACAACTTTCTTATCACGACAATCAATTTGATGATGAGATGTTTTCAATCATGGCAAACATTTATGTCGATACAATTAGTCCTTTAGGCAAACGCATTCATATTATTGGTTCGGCATATCATTTACAGCAACAAAATGTACAAGACAAAATTCGTGCGTGTTTGCTTGCCGGCATTCGTTCTGCCGTTTTGTGGCGTCAAGTAGGTGGCAGCAAATGGCAACTGTTATTTCATCGTAAAAAATTAGTGCAAGCGGCACGACAACTCTACTTAACTTTAAATTAATCCTTGGAGAACTCTTATGCAACTTTCCGCATTAACCGCTCTTTCCCCGATTGACGGTCGTTATCAAGATAAAGCCACTGCATTGCGTGGTATTTTCAGTGAATTTGGTTTACTCAAATTCCGTGTCACCGTGGAAGTACGTTGGTTACAAAAATTGGCGGCGACCGCTGAAATCCAAGAAGTTTCTTCTTTGTCTAAAGAAGCAAACGATTACCTTAATAAAATTGTGGAAGAATTCAGTCTTCAAGATGCTGAACGTATCAAAGAAATTGAGCGCACCACGAATCATGACGTCAAAGCGGTTGAATATTTCTTAAAAGAAAAAAGTGAAGCTTTACCAGAATTAGCCAAAGTCTCTGAATTTATTCACTTTGCTTGTACCTCTGAAGATATTAACAACCTTTCTCACGCTTTAATGTTAAAAACAGCACGTGAAGAAGTGCTCTTACCTGAATGGCAAAAACTGATTGATGAAATCACCCGTTTAGCGAACGAATACAAAACCATTCCATTACTTTCTCGTACACACGGTCAACCTGCCTCACCAAGTACTGTGGGTAAAGAAATGGCGAACGTGGTTTACCGTTTAAAACGCCAATTCAAACAACTCCAACAAAATGAAATCTTGGGTAAAATTAACGGTGCAGTAGGTAACTACAATGCGCATTTATCGGCTTATCCAAATATCAACTGGCACAAATTTAGCGAAGAGTTTGTCACCTCATTAGGTTTAGATTGGAACCCATACACCACGCAAATTGAACCTCACGATTACATTGCTGAATACTTTGATGCCGTGGTACGTTTTAATACCATCATCATCGACTTCGACCGTGACTTATGGGGCTACATTGCGTTAAATCACTTTAAACAACGCACTATCGCGGGTGAAATTGGTTCATCTACCATGCCGCATAAAGTAAATCCTATCGACTTCGAAAACTCAGAAGGTAACTTAGGTTTAGCCAATGCTGTGATGACTCACCTTGGCCAAAAATTACCAATTTCTCGCTGGCAGCGTGACTTAACGGACTCTACTGTATTACGTAATCTAGGCGTAGGTTTAGGTTATTGTTTAATTGCGTATGCTTCAACCCGTAAAGGTATCAGCAAATTAGAAGTGAACGAACAACATCTCCGTGATGAACTCAACCAGAACTGGGAAGTTTTAGCTGAGCCAATTCAAACAGTGATGCGTCGCTATGGTATTGAAAAACCATACGAAAAATTAAAAGAGCTCACCCGAGGTAAACGTGTTGATGAAAAAGCGATGCGTGAATTCATCGAGAAACTGGATATCCCTGCAGATGAAAAAGCGCGTTTACAACAACTTACCCCTGCCACCTACATCGGTGCAGCTATTGAGTTAGTAGAAAAACTTTAAGAAAAACAAAAGGGCGTTTTATCATGCCCTTAAGAAATTAAAGTGCGGTCAAAAACACCAGAGATTTTGACCGCACTTTTTTATTTCTTCTGTTGCCTATTTTATTATTCACGCTTAATAAATAGCAATCTAGCGTGATCATACACCCAATTAAAAATAAAGGTATAAACTGTCACCATCACCGTTAAACTGAAATCCATCATAAAAGCTGTAATCCAATCCACTTTTAAAAAGTAAGCAATGATCGGCACAGTGAAAATAAGCAAACCACCTTCAAATGAAATGGCATGTAAAGTACGAAATATGACGCCTCGCTTTTCTCGCGGCCCCGTAAATACTTTATCAAGGAAATAATTAAAGATGGGATTCCATAGCATGGCTGTTAAGGAAACCAGCACCATGGAACCAAAGAGAATAGACACACTTTCTTCTGTAAAGAAATACAAAGCGAAAACGGAAAGCACCACAACCGTGGTTTCAAACAAGATTGCGTGAAAAAATCGCTCAAGAAAACTCATTTGTCATCCTTTACAAAGAAAAAGTGCGGTCAAATTCACCGCACTTTTCATCAATATTTGATTAATTGGTTTTTAATTTATTCCAATATTTTTCGTAAATATCCACTGCTTCACCGACATCACCTTGCATAATGCCTTTTTCAATGTTTTCCGCAGATGGGAACAAGGTTGGGTTATTTGCCATTTCTGGTGAAAGTAACGCTTTCACGCCTTCATTTGGCATAGAGAAACCCATTTTTTCAACGACTAATTTTGCATTTTCAGGGCGAAGTAAGAAGTCGATAAATTTATAAGCTCCTTCAACATTGTTCGCGCCTTTTGGTATCGCATAGTTATCCATCCAGAAAATCGCCCCTTCTTTTGGATACACAAATTGGATACTTGGATTTTCTTTGTGGGCTAAATAAGCCGAACCATTCCATAACATACCAATAGAGGCTTCACCTTGAACAAACGGAACTTCTGGCGAGTCAGAGTTAAAAGTCACCACATTTGGTAACAATTTCACTAAACGCTCATAAGCCGCTTTAATATCTTCTTCATTCGTGGTATTTGGTGATTTATCATCTAAAAGTAATGCAATGTGGAAGACTTCACGCGCATCACTGGTTAATAATACTTTACCTTTAAATTCTGGATTCCATAAATCAGCCCAACTTGTAATTTTGCTTGGGTCAATATCATCCGCATTCACGCCGATACCGGTTAAGCCATAAACATAAGGCAGAGAATATTTGTTATTTGGGTCAAATTCCTTGTTTAATAAGTTTGCTGGAATTTGTTTAAAATTACTTAATTTGCTGTGATCAAGCTCTTGTAACATGTCTTCTTTCGCCATTTTATTGACGTAATAGCTTGATGGGAAAACTAAATCATAACCACTGCCTGTACTGGAGGTCAGTTTCAATTTAGCATACATTTCTTCATTACTTTCAAACGTAGAATAAATCACTTCAATGCCGGTTTCTTTGGTAAATTCTGCAACCAAATTGGATGGCACATAGTCAGTCCAGTTGTAAACATAAAGTTTTTCAGCAGCAAATGCAGCAGAAGTTGCAGCAAATGCAACGGCAGAAAGACAAAGTGATTTGATGTATTGAACAGCATTTTTTTTCAATTTATTGACCTCCTCAGGACAATCAAAATAAACCTTAAGTAATCGTTTACTTGTATAAACTTGGGGGAGTATAGCACCTTTTTAGCAAAAGGTTTGACATATTTTCCCATCAGGGTAAGATTCCCTCAATTTCAATTTTATGTTAATAAATTAGGCATCAATCATGCTCGAATTCGCTCATCAAGAACATATCAAATCTTATTATTTCGACAGCCGAAACCAAACCTTCGAATTGCCGCCTCTCACTCAGCAAGAAGAAGCCGATGTTTGTGTTATTGGTGCGGGTTTCTTCGGTTTATCTGCCGCCCTTGAATTAGCAGAAAAAGGCAAGAAAGTCATTGTATTAGAAGGGGCCAGAGTGGGATTTGGCGCATCCGGCAGAAGTGGTGGCCAAGCTATCAACGGTTTTGAAGAAGGCATTGACGAATATATTGCTCAAGTGGGCTTTGATAAAGCGAAAAAACTTTGGGATATGTCGCTGGAAGCCATTGATATTATTGATGAACACATTGCGAAATATGGTATTCAATGTGATTGGAAAAAAGGTTATGCCACATTGGCGTTAAATGAACGTCGAATGGACGATCTCATTGAAATGGAAAAAGCTAGCCACGCGACTTTTGGCTATGACAAAATGCAACTTTGGGATAAAGCCAAACTTAAACAACACCTAGGCAGTGATATTTATGTGGGCGGTTTATACGATAGCAATTCAGGCCACTTACACCCACTTAACTATTGCTTAGGCTTAGCAAAAGCTTGCTTAGATTTAGGCGTGCAGATTTATGAACAATCGCCTGTTGTGGATTTAGTGGAAAAATCAGGTTGCATTGAAGTCAAAACTGATAAAAGTGCGGTCATTTCTCAAGATGTTATTTTAGCCACCAATGCTTATATTGATGCACTACCGAAGTCCATTCATCACGGTATTAATCGCAAAATTTTACCAGTCGAGAGCTTTATTATTGCGACCGAACCTTTAGATCAAGCCACGGCTGACTCAGTGATCAACAATGGCATGTCTGTTTGCGATAACAATATCTTGCTCGATTACTATCGCTTGAGTGCGGATAACCGTTTGTTATTTGGTAGTGACTCAAGCTCAGAAAAAGATATGGTGCAAATTATGCGCCGCAATATGTTGCATGTCTTCCCGCAATTGGAAAATGTCAAAATTGACTATGGCTGGGCAGGGCCGATTGATATGACACTGAACGCAAGCCCGCATTTTGGTCGTATTTCACCGCATATTTACTTTGCACAAGGTTATTCTGGACACGGTGTCGCTCTCACTGGACTTGCAGGACGCATTATTGCAGAAGCAATTTTAGGTAATGACGAACGTTTGAGAATTTTTGAAGGGTTGAAAGTCCCTTCGTTTTACGGTGGAAAATATCTTAAAAACTTAGCCACCAAGATCGGCGTACTCTATTACAAATTCCTCGATCGTTATCGTTAATTAAAAAACAAAAGGCGTGTTTAATACACGCCTTTATTGTTTCGATGACATTTAAGGTTTAATGTCTCGTAAAATAGGATTTTGCATAGAAATCAAGGTTTCCGTCGATTGAATTTCATCAATTAGCTGAATTTTAGTCGCCAGCACAGAATGTAATTCAGCAATCGTATGTGTCATCACTTTAATAAAAATCGAATAGTTACCCGTGGTGTAATAGGCTTCCACCACTTCATCAAAGGTGTCTAGCTTTTTAATCACTTTTTCATAATCTTTTGCACTTTTCAAAATAATGCCAATAAAGCAACACACATCGTAACCCAACTTACGCTCATCAATAATCGCTTTTGTCCCTTCAATCAGGCCAGACTGACGCATTTTCTCTACACGAACATGAATTGTCCCAGGGCTCACGCCAAAGTTTTTGGCCATTTCTGCATAAGGTGTACGAGCATCTTTAGTCAGTACACGGAGAATTTGGCGATCAAGTGTATCGATATTGTTCATAAAACACTCCTTATTAGATCTTTTTCAAAATACTTTCTTTATTTTTGATAATATTCAAAATTTAAAACAATGTAAAGAAATTACTTGAAATAATTTGTCATTTCATTAAATAATGCGCAACAAATCTTAGCAGTTATTATAAAAAGAAGGATAAATATGAAAAAGACGTTTATTTTACAACAACAAGAAATCAGCTTTGTGAAGAACACCTTTACTCAAAACTTGATTGAACAACTTGGCATTATCGAAGTACAGGGTCCAATCCTTAGTGAAGTTGGTAACGGTATGCAAGATAACTTATCAGGCATTGAGAAAGCTGTTCAAGTAAACGTGAAATGTATCCCAAATGCGGTTTATGAAGTGGTTCACTCATTAGCTAAATGGAAACGCCATACTCTCGCACGTTTCCATTTCAAAGAAGGTGAAGGCTTATTTGTTCATATGAAAGCATTACGTCCAGATGAAGATTCATTGGATCAAACTCACTCTGTTTATGTGGACCAATGGGACTGGGAAAAAGTCATTCCTGAAGGTCGTCGTAACTTTGCTTATTTAAAAGAAACGGTACGTTCTATCTATCGTGCAATCCGTTTAACTGAATTAGCCGTAGAAGCTCGCTTTGACATCCCATCAAGCTTACCAAAAGAAATCACCTTCGTTCACAGTGAAGATTTAGTGAAACGCTACCCAGATCTTTCAAGCAAGGAGCGCGAAAACGCCATTTGTAAAGAATATGGTGCAGTGTTCTTAGTCGGTATTGGTGGCAAATTATCAGACGGCAAACCACATGATGGTCGTGCACCAGACTACGATGACTGGACAACTGAATCAGAAAACGGCTACAAAGGTTTAAACGGCGATATTTTGGTATGGAACGCTGAGTTAGGTAAAGCGTTTGAACTTTCTTCAATGGGTATTCGTGTGGATGAATCTGCATTACGTTTACAAGTTGGTTTAACCGGTGATGAAGATCGCTTAAAAATGGATTGGCACCAAGATTTATTAAACGGCAAATTACCTCTCACCATCGGTGGTGGCATCGGTCAATCTCGTATGGCAATGCTTTTACTTCACAAAAAACACATTGGTGAAGTGCAATCAAGCGTATGGCCAAAAGAAATGTTAGAACAATATCAACATATTCTTTAATCGAAAGAGAAAATAAAAAGTGCGGTGAAATTTCACCGCACTTTTGTTTTTAGGAAATTAATTAATCTTGTAATGCCCCACTGTTAAACATTGGCAATCCCATTGTTTTTAAGCTATCGCGATAAATACCCAGCAAGTCTTTCTCCGTAATTTTTTGTAACTCATCTAACGGTTTATCTAACGCTGCTACGGTTTCAATCACAAGACCTTGTGGACCGGATTCTTGCGTCGCAATTTCAAATAACGCTTGTCCGCGACGAACATGACTACCTGAGCTAATCAACACGGCATGTTTGATTTTGTGTTTCGCTAAAGAGTAACGAGAGAAAAGCGCATTTTCGACTGTTGAACGCGCATAGTTATCCGAATAAATACGGCTTGCATCAATGCCTTTCTCAATCAACCATTGCTTCATTAAATCCCCTTCGGTTTTATTGTTTTGTGGCACTCCGCCTGTCACAATAATTAACGCATCTGGATTTTGATTCGCAATTTCTAAGGTTTTCTCTAAACGTTGTACCAAAATGTCATGCATGCTGCCATCTGGATTTAAAGCGTAACCCAACGTAATAATCGCCGATTGCGCCGGTAACTTGGTTTCGAGTTTATCGGTAATTTGCTGATTAGCCGCTTTATCAATCACAGCAAAGACTTTTTCTAATTTGCTTGCGCTTTCTGGGGAAAGTTGTTTTAAGCGATCTAAATATTTTGTCGCTTCCGCTTGGTTGCCTTTAAAACGATTCCATGCAGCCAAGTAAGTATGTGCTTTCACATCATCTGGCGCTACATCAAGCACTTTTTGGTAAAGCTCAATGGCTTTATCGGTATTGCCGTTATAAATATTGGCATTCGCTGCACCAAACAAAAAATCCACACGATAAGGCTCAAGCTTATACGCTTCTAATAAAAGATCCGCAATACGCTCCATATTAGAAGGAAGTTTTGCGGTAAAACCTGCATTTGAAACACGAGCCGGTGAGTTTTGGATTTTCACCGCTTGTTCAAGCAACTCATCCACAACCTGTCTTTGAGTAAGAAGTTGTTGATAATTTAATTGAGGCTCAAGCACTTTCACTTCTGCCGTGCTGGCGAAGCTGTTTACGGCAAGAGATGAAAGCACCGCAAGTAAGGAAACCTTGAAGATTTTTTGCATAATTAATTCTCCATATTGGATTGAATAACAAAAAGAGC
>JAHZCF010000114.1 GCA_019423005.1 Haemophilus sp. | reverse complement strand
GTAATTCTTGCCAAAGTTCAGGTGTAAAGAATTTCTCGCCATAATGAGAGCGTACACCTTTACCGTGTTCACCCCATAGTAAACCACCGTATTTTACGGTGAGTTCTGCCACTTCATCTGAAATTTGTTTAAAGAGTTTGACTTGTTCTTTATCGCATAAATCTAAAGCGGGGCGAACGTGCAATACGCCAGCATCAACATGGCCAAACATCCCATATTGCAGATTGTGACTATCTAATAAGGCTCTAAATTCCGCAATGTAATCCGCAAGATGTTCTGGTGGTACACAGGTATCTTCCACAAAAGGAATCGGTTTGGCTGCGCCTTTCGCATTCCCCAATAACCCCACCGCTTTTTTGCGCATGGCGTAAATACGTTCAATAGAAGGCAAGTCAGAACAAAGTTGATAGCCGATAATATGATCCTTGCCTTGTGCAATTTTTTCATCTAATTGCTGACAAAGTGCGGTCACTTGGCTATCGATTTTAGCTTGATTGTTGCCTGCATATTCAACAATGTTTAAACCAAGAATTGGATTTTGTTCTTCTGTTAAAAGTTCTTTCACTGAATGCCAAATAATATCTTGCTTAGCAAGGTTCAGCACTTTGGAATCGATGGTTTCAACTGAAAGGGCATTGGCTTTCACCATAAAAGGCGCATTGCGAAGTGCTGCATCAAATGAGCTGTACTTCACATTAATTAAGGTGCGATATTTAGGAATTGGCAATAAATTGAGTTTAGCTTCGCAGATAAACGCAAGTGAACCTTCTGAGCCCGTTAAAATTCGGGTGAGATTAAATTCACTTTCATCTTTATTAAAGACATTCTTAAGATCGTAACCAGTGAGAAAGCGATTGAGTTGGGGCAAATCTTGAATGATTGAGGCGCGCTTCTCTTTACAACGTTGGAAAATCGTTTGATGTAGCGTTTTTCCATTTTCTGCAAGTGGGTAGTTTTCTAAAATATCGTCGGATTTGACCGCACTTGTATCTAATATTTCACCATTCATCAAAACAGAACGTAATGCTAAAACGTGATCGGAGGTTTTTCCGTATTGTAATGAGCCTTGTCCAGAAGCATCGGTATTAATCATGCCGCCGAGGGTCGCACGATTGCTAGTGGAGAGTTCTGGCGCAAAGAATAAGCCGTGAGGTTTTAAAAATTGGTTTAGTTGGTCTTTTACTACGCCCGCTTGCACACGAACCCAATGTTCTTCTATATTAAGCTCTAAAATGCCCGTCATGTGGCGAGAGAGATCCACAATAATATTGTTATTAATAGATTGCCCATTTGTGCCCGTGCCGCCACCGCGAGGTGTAAAGGTTAAGTGAAGGTATTTCTCTTTATTGGCTAATTTGGTAATGCGTACCACATCGGCAACAGATTTAGGGAACAAAATAGCCTGTGGAAGTTGTTGGTAGACGCTGTTATCCGTAGCGAGACTTAAACGGTCGGCATAATTTGAGGCAATATCACCTTCAAAATGCTGTTTTTGGAGTTCGCTAAGATAATCACTTACCACATTATTAAGTTGTGGCACATTAGAAAGACGGGGCAACATAAAATCACTCACATATAAATAGAGAAGAAAGTGAATTTGATGATATATGAAGCTCAAAAAAAAGTCGATTTCAAC
>JAHZCF010000113.1 GCA_019423005.1 Haemophilus sp. | reverse complement strand
TTTATGGTATCACTGCTGATGGTTTAATCGACTATGAAGATGTGCGTCAAAAAGCGTTAGAACATAAACCCAAAATGATCGTGGCGGGTTTCTCTGCTTATTCTCAAGTGGTAGATTGGAAAAAAATGCGTGAAATCGCGGATGAAGTGGGCGCGTATTTATTTGTGGATATGGCGCACGTTGCAGGTTTAATTGCAGCTGGTTTATATCCAAATCCATTACCATACGCACATGTTGTGACAACAACCACCCATAAAACCTTAGGTGGTCCACGTGGTGGTTTAATCCTTTCTTCTTGTGGTGATGAAGAGCTTTATAAACGATTACAATCTTCTGTTTTCCCTGCAAACCAAGGTGGTCCATTAGTGCACATTATTGCGGCGAAAGCGGTATGTTTCAAAGAAGCGTTAGAACCAGCTTATAAAGAATATCAAGCAAACGTGATTAAAAATGCGAAAGCGATGGTGGAAGTGTTTAAACAACGTGGTTATGACGTGGTTTCAAACGGCACAGAAAACCACTTGTTCTTAGTGAGTTTCATTAAACAAGGCTTAACCGGTAAAGCAGCAGATGCAGCGCTAGGTAAAGCAAATATCACCGTTAATAAAAACTCCGTACCAAATGATCCACAAAAACCATTTGTGACTTCTGGTATTCGTGTTGGTACACCAGCGGTGACTCGTCGCGGCTTTAACGAACAAGACTGTCGTGAATTAGCTGGCTGGATGTGTGATGTATTAGATGCATTAGGCAAAGAAAACGAAGAGCAAGTGATTGCAGCAACCAAAGAAAAAGTATTGGCAATCTGCAAACGTCTTCCAGTTTACGCATAATGCTGATTCAGCTTTTATTTGTGATGCTAGCGGCGGTAAATATCGCCGCTTATTTTTTAATGTGGAAAGATAAAATCCGTGCGGTTCGTCACGGCTGGCGAATTTCTGAAAATACCTTTTTTCTATTAAGCCTTCTTGGTGGGTTTATTGGCGTTTATTGTGGGATGAAACGCTTTCGTCATAAAACTAAACATTTCAGTTTTAAATTTGTCGTTATGCTCAGTGCGTTTATTTGGTTGATCTTAATGCCTTATTGGTATTTCTTTCTTGAATAACGTTGAGCGCAGAATGACTTTCAGTAATAAAAAAGCCTAGAGAATATCTCTAGGCTTTTTAGTTTGTGATTAGACTATTTAAAAATAAGGCGTCGATTTCGACTTTTCTTCACTTGTGAAAGTGTAATTAATCCTAACACAATGACATAGACAGCGAAAATAAATACCAACCATTGCACCATCGTGATGCCGAAAAGTGACCATTGGCTTTCGTTGCAGCTGCCTGTCGGATTGAAGACCGCAGGTAGCCATTTATGGAATGGTAACGTTTCTGGAAAGTTTGGTATAAATTCACATTGTTTCCATGGCGCAGGGTTCATTTGTAAATCAAGGTGATGAATGGAAATCATTAATCCTTTGATTGCACTAAATAAACCCACAATAAGAGCAAGAATGCGGACAATAAGCGAACTAGGGGCTAAGGCACCGATAAAACCAGCAATAAATAACCCTACCATAGCTAAACGTTCGTAAACACAAAGTACGCAAGGTTGTAAACCCATTCCGTATTGAAAGTAAAGTGCAGTCGATTCTAAGGCAAATGCGGAAAATGCCAAAAAGATCCACGCTGAACGTTTAAGGGATAATTGCTTAAAAAAGTCGAGCATTCTTTCTCCTTATGCTTCATTAAATTGGAAGAATTAAGCCAAGGTTTGCAAGCCAAATTGTCATTCCTGGTAGGATAAATTCGATTGCAAGGAAACCAACTAGCGTTAATACGATAGTGTAAGGCAATGCCATGTAGACCATTCTACCATAAGAAAGTTTAATTAACGGTGCAAGCGATGATGTTAATAAGAACAAGAACGCGGCTTGACCGTTTGGTGTAGCGACAGAAGGTAAGTTTGTACCTGTATTGATTGCTACCGCAAGTAATTCAAATTGGTGCGGTGTAATTGCGCCTGTCGCAAGGGCATGTTTCGCTTCATTGATATAAACTGTTGCTACGAATACGTTATCAGAAATCGCAGAAAGTAAACCATTGAAACCGTAGAATAATGCTAACTGTGTTTTCTCTTCAGAACTTAATACAAAGTGAATAATTGGCGCAAAAAGTTTTTGATCGATAATCACCGCAACGACAGAGAAAAATACGACTAATAATGCAGTGAAAGGTAAACTTTCTTGGAATGCTTTACCAATAGCGTGTTCATCAGTTACACCAGTAAAGGTTGTTGCAAGGATAATCACACTTAAACCAATCATGCCTACAGCCGCTAAATGGAAGGCTAAACCTAAGATCAACCAAACCGCGATAACCGCTTGGACAGAAAGACGAATCTTATCTTGTTTAGACATTTTTTGTGCGTTTTCACGATCTAAATCCGCTAAGACTTGCCATACTTCTTCCGGTAGTTTTTCACCATAACCGAATAATTTAAATTTTTCGACTAAAATACAAGTGAGTAATCCGCAGATAAATACAGGGACTGTCACAGGAGCCATACGGAAGAAAAATTCAATGAAATTCCATTTGGCTTGTTCTGCAATGATTAAGTTTTGTGGTTCACCCACCATGGTCATTACACCACCGAGTGCAGTACCGACACCAGCATGCATCATTAAGCTACGTAAGAAAGAGCGGAATTTTTCGAGAGTTTCGTGATTTTTAATTTTGTTATCATCAGAAATATCAACCGCATCTTGTAGTGTTTTACCAGATGCGACTTTGTGATAAACCCCATAGAAACCCATAGCTACGCTGATAATTACTGCAACAACAGTAAGTGCATCTAAGAAAGCTGAAAGAAATGCAGCACTAAAACAGAACGCGATAGAAAGTACGATTTTAGAACGGATACGGACTAATAACTTGGTGAAAACATAAAGCAAAAGTTGCTTCATAAAATAAATACCAGCGACCATGAAGATTAAAAGTAAAACCACTTCAAAGTTTGCCACGATCTCCGCTTTAACGTGTTCGGCATTCGTCATGCCAATGGCAATGGCTTCAAATGCTAATAAACCACCTGGTTGAAGAGGGTAGCATTTTAATGCCATGGCTAGGGTGAAAATAAACTCAGCTACGAGTAGCCAGCCAGCAATAAATGGGCTGACGAAAAAGAATAAAATTGGATTAATTACCAAGAAGGCAATAATGGTTAATTTATACCAATCTGGACTTGCGCCCAGAAAGTTTTTCATAAATGCTTGTGTGTAAGTCATATCGAACTCCGTTTTTTTATAGTCTTGTCATTGTAATATATACTGCTTTAAAGGATAATAGACCAGTTAAAGATTTATTGAATAAATCACATTTTTTTGATCTTTTTAGGTTTTTTTATATTTATTTCATACTCATGCAAACAGATAATACCCTTTTACGGGCTCAAAGCCCAGCCGCTCTTGCCGAAGAATATATTGTTAGAAGTATTTGGGATAATGTATTTCCCGCAGGCACCAATCTTCCTTCTGAGCGTGATTTAGCTGATAAAATTGGTGTAACACGCACCACATTACGCGAAGTATTGCAGCGTTTGGCTCGTGATGGTTGGCTTACCATTCAACACGGCAAGCCGACAAAAGTCAATGATATTTGGGATACTGCAGGCCCGAGCATCATTGAAACCTTAATTACCTTAGATCGCCAAAGTGCGCCGTTAATCATTGAAAATATGTTGTCATTGCGTAGCCGCATGTCGGAATCTTATATTTATGAGGCAGTAAAAAATTCACCTAAAGCTTCTGCCACCTTGTTCAAAGGGATGGATGCTTTAGAAAATACTGCTGAAAGCTATATGGAATTTGACTATGCTTTATTCCGTCAATTTACGGTTATGGCCAATAAACCTTTCTATCGTTTAATTTTCAATAGCTTGCGTGGGGTTTATCATAAAATTGGTTTGCTATTCTTTAGTGACGAAAAACATCGCCAAGTGACACATGATTTTTATGTAGAATTGCGTGATATTTGTGAAAGAGGTCAATCCGATTTAGTGGTGGAATGTATTCGTAAACATAAGCAAGTGACTTCCGCCTACTGGCGAGCCATTTTAGAAAGCTTGCCAAAAGATTTAGCAACAGAATAATATTAAAAGTGCGGTTGAAAATGACCGCACTTTTTCCTTATATCAAAGACTCAATATTATGCGTATTCCAAGAATTTATCATCCAAAATCCCTTAAAAATCAATCTACTTGCCAACTTTCAGAGGATGCGGCTAATCACGTAGGACGTGTACTGCGTATGACTGAAGGTGAGCAAATTGAATTATTTGATGGAAGTAATCATATTTATCCAACAAAAATTATTGAAGCGAGCAAAAAAGCCGTTAAAGTGGAAATTCTTGGTTGTGAATTAAGTGATAAAGAGTCGAATTTACCGATTCATTTAGGGCAGGTTATTTCACGTGGCGATCGAATGGAATTTACCATTCAGAAATCAGTAGAGTTGGGCGTAAATGTGATTACACCATTGTGGTCGGAACGCTGTGGGGTGAAGTTGGATGGTGAACGCATGGATAAGAAAATCCAACAATGGCAAAAAATTGCCATTGCGGCTTGTGAACAATGTGGTCGTAACGTTGTGCCAGAAATTCGTCCGTTAATGAAATTACAAGATTGGTGTGCTGAAAATGATGGCGCGCTGAAATTGAATTTACATCCAAGAGCCCAATATTCTATTAAAACCTTGCCTTCCATTCCAAAAGAAGGGGTTCGTTTGCTTATTGGTTCAGAAGGTGGTTTATCACCTCAAGAAATCGCTCAAACTGAACAACAAGGATTTACTGAAATTTTATTAGGAAAGCGTGTGTTACGTACAGAAACAGCCTCTTTAGCGGCAATTAGTGCGTTACAAATTTGTTTTGGAGATTTGGGATAATGATGGATTTACAAGGGCAATTTTTAATTGCGATGCCACAGTTGGAGGATTATTTCCAAAATACCGTGGTGTATATGTGCGAGCATAATGAGCAAGGTTCGATGGGTTTAGTGATTAATCAACCCACCGATTTAAGCATTGCTGAACTGTATTCAAAAATGAATTTTATGATGAAAAATGACCGCACTTTTAGCAATGAACTTGTACTTGCGGGTGGGCCAGTACATTCTGAGCGTGGTTTTATTCTGCATAAGAAAGCCGCGAAGGAATTTGAGCATAGTTATAAAATTACCGATGAGATGTTTCTGACCACTTCGGCAGATATTGTAGAAACCTTTGGTTCAGAGGATGCGCCCGAAAAATATCTTGTTGCTCTCGGTTGTGCAAGTTGGACAGCTGGGCAGTTAGAACAAGAGATTGCAGATAATGCGTGGTTAGTGGCACCTGCTTCAGACACCATTTTATTTGAAACGATTTATGAAGATCGTTATCCTGCTGCGAATCAATTATTAGGGATTAATCCTCATAATTTTGTCTTTTCACAAGTGGGGCACAGTTAATGGGCATCACGGCAATTGCATTTGATTTCGGTACAAAAAGCATCGGTTGTGCAGTCGGGCAAAGTATCACGGGTACAGCGCAAGCATTACCTGCATTTAAAGCGCAAGATGGGATTCCAAATTGGGATGCTATTGAAAAATGCTTAAAAGACTGGAAGCCTGATGTTATTGTGGTGGGATTGCCTTTAAATATGGATGGTACCGAGCAAGATTTAACACTTCGTGCGAAAAAATTTGCCAACCGCTTAAATGGTCGTTTCGGTATCAAAGTAGAACTGCAAGATGAGCGCTTAACGACGGTTTCTGCTCGAGATGAAATTTTCCAGCGTGGCGGTTATCGCGCTCTCAATAAAGGTAAAGTGGATGGGATTTCTGCTTGCTTGATTTTAGAAAGTTGGTTCGAAAACTATTCAGAATAAGCCAAAAATAAACCGCACTTTAAGGTGCGGTTTGTTGTATTGATAGGTTTATTTTTTTATCCAAATCAGACTCGCCATTCGGCCAGTTTTGCCATCTCGACGGTAGGAAAAGAAGCTCTCTTTTTCATTGAATGTGCAATGCTCCCCACCGTAAATTTGGGTAATACCTAATTTGTTGAGACGTTGAGTAGCAATTTGATAAAGATTGCCGAGGTATTTTCCGGATTCATTCGGATCGGGTCGAAAAGCCATTTCTGCAATCGGGTCAAAAGCCATAAATTGCTTAATTACTTCTTTACCAACTTGGAATGCATTAGGGCCGATAGCAGGCCCAAACCACGCAATAATCTCTTCGGGGGCAGATTGGAAACATTTCACGGTTTCTTCTAATACACCATCACAGAGTCCACGCCAGCCCGCATGGGCTGCTGCCACTTCAGTCCCTTGCTTATTGGTGAATAAAACTGGCAAGCAATCAGCCGTCATCACCAAACATACATGGTTCGGTTGATTAGTGTAAACCGCATCAGCCTCTAAATCATTGCCCTCATAAGGCACCGTAATTACACGAGTGCTGTGCGTTTGAGTTAAAAACAACGGGAAATGTGGCAGATTAAATTTTTCGACCAGTAAAGTGCGGTTAGTTTTGACCGCACTTTTATCATCTTCGACATGATCACCCAAATTGAAACTATCGAAAGGCGGCAGGCTTACGCCACCTTCTCTTGTGGTTGTAAAAGCTTGGATATGTGGTGGAACATTCCAGTTTGGAACAATGGTTTTCATCTTAATAATCCAATTCGTCTTTGTGTTCGAGGTAATCCGCTTTTAGGGCATGCAGTAATTCGACAAAGTCATCCGGCAATGGGGCATACCATTCCATCATTTCACCTGTAATTGGGTGAGCTAAACGCAACATAACCGCATGTAAGGCTTGGCGTTTAAAATTACGTAGCACTTCAGTGAAAGCTTCGCTTGCATTTTTAGGTGGGCGAGGACGGCCTCCGTAAGTTTGATCACCTAATAATGGATGTGCAATATGCGCCATGTGCACACGAATTTGGTGAGTACGCCCCGTTTCTAAACGTAAGCGTAAACGCGTGTAATTACGGAAGTTTTCCATAATGCGATAGTGCGTCACAGCTGGTTTACCCATTGGGTGAACCGCCATCAATGTGCGTTTTGTCGCATGGCGAGCCATTGGTTGGTCTACGGTTCCACCTTTGGTCATAATACCACTAGCAACGGCTTCGTATTCACGAGTGATCTTACGTTTTTGTAAGTCACGTACGAGTTTGGTTTGTGCAGGAATTGTTTTAGCAACAACCATGAGACCCGTTGTGTCTTTATCTAAACGATGCACAATCCCTGCACGCGGTACTTCGGCAATAGGTGGATAGTGATAGAGTAGCGCGTTAAGTACCGTGCCATTTGGATTGCCCGCACCGGGGTGAACCACGAGATCTTTAGGTTTATTAATCACGATAATATCGTCATCTTCATAAACGATATTGAGCGGAATATTTTGCGGCTCAAAACGGTTTTCATCTTCCACTTCTACCGAAATTTCAATTTGCTCTCCGCCATACACTTTTGCACGTGGAATATCGGCAATTTCACCGTTCATTTTTACCTGTTTTGCTTCAATCCAGGTTTTTAAACGCGAACGGGAATATTCAGGGAACAACTCTGCGAGGGTTTGGTCTAAACGTTGTTCCATTTGCTCGGGCTGAATTTCAGCCGTTAAGGTCATTTGTGGCATAAAAAATCCATCTAAAAATTTAAAAAGTTGGCTTATTGTGTAATGTTCTATACAATATTCGTTAATTGTAACTTATTTATTGATTTTCGTAAAAATTAAGGAAAAAAGAATGCGTAAAATAAAATCTCTCGTGCTTATTGCACTTACCTCATTCGCTATTGCAGCTTGTAGCAGTGGTAATAAAGAAGTGGAGCAAGCTTCTGTTGATGAGCTTTATGCAAAAGGCGCGGCTGCATTACAAGAAGGAAGTTATTCTGACTCGATTCGTTATTTAAAAGCAGCGACAGAGCGTTTCCCTGGTAGTACTTACCAAGAACAAGCAATGCTTGATTTAATTTATGCAAACTATAAAACACAAGATTACACAGCAACGTTGGTTACCGTAGATAACTTCTTACAGCAATTCCCACAAAGTCCAAACCGTGACTATGCAGTGTATATGGCGGGTTTAACAAACTTAGCAACGGCCGATAACATGATTCAAGATTTCTTTGGTATCGATCGTGCAACGCGTGAAACAACATCAATGAAAACCGCGTTTTCAAACTTCCAAAGCTTAGTGCGTGCGTTCCCAAATAGCCCATATTCACAAGATGCTGTGGCACGTATGGCGTATATTAAAGACTCATTAGCACGTCATGAATTAGAAATTGCGAAATTCTATGCAAAACGTGATGCGTGGGTCGCAGTATCAAATCGTGTAGTAGGTATGTTGCAACAATATCCGGATGCAAAAGCAACTTACGAAGGTTTATTCTTAATGAAAGAAGCATACGAGAAAATGGGTTTACAACAATTAGCAAGTCAAACTCAACAAGTCATCGATGCAAATAAAGATAAACAATTTGCGGATGTGAAAAAACCAGAAGAGTCTGATTTAATTCAACCGGTTAAAAAATAATCCCGTCCCTTGTGGGACGAGCTTGAATAAGCAAAATTATTCAAATAAAGGCTAGTCAAACTAATCAAATTGAGCTAGTATAAATTTAAAAGATTTCCTGGGGTGTTCGTGGATGGGTTATGTCCCTGAGCCGATACTTAGAACTTTATAAATCGGTTTCCTGCCATTGGTGTGTAGGCTTGACCTTTGACTTTGTCATTGGACTAAAGAAACCTAAAAATGGCCTTACCGGTTTCCTTGGACCGTCGGGTTCAAGGACTACTACTCGTAGCGGCACTCTGGGACCTTTCTCTTAAATCCATTCTTTCCAATCGAATGAAATCAACACAGCAAACGCTTCGCAATCAACTCCGTCAACAAATTCGTAAAACACGAGCAAATTTGACCGCACTTCAGCAGCAACAGGCGGAAGACTCCATCACTCAACAAGCACTTGCATTAATTGAAGAACGAAATGCGCAGCATATTGCCTTGTATGTTTCCTTTGATGGTGAAATCTCCACGGATAAACTTATCAAAACCCTTTGGGCACAAGATAAGCACGTTTATTTGCCGGTATTGCACCCTTTCAATCCTAACCATCTTTTGTTCTTGCGTTATTTACCAGATACACCAATGCTGAAAAATAAATTTGGCATTTGGGAGCCAAAACTCAATGTGCAAAATATATTACCTTTGGATGAATTAGATATTCTTTTTACGCCACTCGTCGCGTTTGATAAACAAGGAAACCGTCTAGGCATGGGCGGTGGTTTTTATGATCGCACCTTACAAAATTGGCAAAATTCTTCTTTTATTCCTGTGGGATTAGCCCATCAATGTCAGCAAGTCGAACAGCTTCCAACAGAAGCGTGGGACGTGCCACTTCATCAAATCTTAGTTGCTTAAACCTATCAAGAAATAAAATTTGATAGAAAAAATTAAAAATTGTCGATTTTTTCTCTTGAAATACCAAAAAAGGGTCTTATTTAATTACTCGTAAAGGGGATGACCCCAAGAATTTAATCAGGAGAAGATAAGCATATGAATATTGAAAAATTTACCACAAAATTCCAACAAGCACTCAGTGAAGCACAATCATTGGCGCTAGGTAAAGATAATCAGTTTATCGAACCAGTGCATTTATTGACCGCACTTTTAAATCAACAAGACGGTTCAATTGCACCAATTTTAACGACCAGTGGCGTGAATGTGGCGTTATTGCGTAATGAATTAAACGCCGAATTGAATAAATTGCCACAAGTGTCGGGTAATGGCGGAGATGTGCAAATTTCCCGTCAATTACTTAACTTATTGAATTTATGTGACAAATTAGCTCAACAAAAACAAGATAAATTTATTTCCAGTGAGTTGTTCTTATTAGCTGCGCTTGAAGAGCGAGGCGCATTAAATGACATTTTGAAAAAATGTGGTGCGAAAAAAGAACAAATTCTACAAGCGATCCAACATATTCGTGGAGGACAAAGCGTGAACGATCAAAATGCAGAAGAAAGCAGACAAGCTCTTGAAAAATATACAATTGATTTAACAGCTCGTGCTGAAAGTGGCAAACTTGACCCCGTTATTGGTCGTGATGAAGAAATTCGTCGAGCGATTCAAGTATTACAACGTCGTACCAAAAACAACCCTGTATTAATTGGTGAGCCTGGTGTAGGTAAAACCGCTATTGTAGAAGGTTTGGCACAACGTATTGTCAATGGTGAAGTACCGGAAGGCTTGAAAAACAAACGTGTCCTTTCTTTAGATATGGGTGCCTTGATTGCAGGTGCTAAATATCGTGGTGAATTTGAAGAACGTTTAAAAGCGGTATTAAATGAACTTGCAAAAGAAGAAGGTCGAGTGATCCTCTTTATTGATGAAATCCATACCATGGTTGGTGCAGGTAAAACTGACGGTGCGATGGATGCAGGTAACTTATTAAAACCAAGTCTAGCACGTGGTGAATTACACTGTGTGGGTGCGACCACATTAGACGAATATCGCCAATATATCGAGAAAGATGCAGCACTTGAGCGCCGTTTCCAAAAAGTCTTTGTAGATGAACCAAGTGTAGAAGATACCATTGCGATCTTACGTGGTTTGAAAGAGCGTTATGAGATCCATCACCATGTAGATATTACTGACCCAGCAATCGTGGCAGCGGCAACACTTTCACATCGTTATATTTCCGATCGTCAATTGCCGGATAAAGCCATCGACTTAATCGATGAGGCTGCTTCAAGCATCCGTATGGAAATTGACTCTAAACCAGAGCCGCTTGATCGTCTTGAACGCCGTATTATCCAATTAAAATTGGAACAACAGGCATTACAAAAAGAAGAAGACGAAGCAAGCCGTAAGCGTTTAGATATGTTAGAAAAAGAGCTTGCTGATAAAGAACGTGAATATGCTGAACTTGAAGAAGTTTGGAAATCAGAAAAAGCGACCCTTTCAGGTTCACAACACATCAAACAAGAGTTAGATGCAGCGAAAACTGAAATGGAACAAGCGCGTCGTGCTGGCGATTTAAGTAAAATGTCTGAGCTTCAATACGGTCGTATTCCAGAATTGGAAAAACAACTTGCTGCCGCTGAAACTGGTGAAGGCAAAGAAATGACCTTATTGCGCTATCGTGTGACTGATGAAGAAATTGCGGAAGTGCTTTCTAAAGCAACAGGCATTCCAGTTTCTAAAATGATGGAAGGTGAGAAAGAAAAACTCTTACGTATGGAAGAAGAATTGCACAAACGTGTGATCGGTCAAGAAGAAGCAGTTGATGCCGTCGCGAACGCAATTCGTCGTAGCCGTGCAGGGCTTTCTGATCCTAACCGCCCAATTGGTTCTTTCTTATTCTTAGGTCCAACTGGTGTAGGTAAAACTGAGCTTTGCAAAACCTTGGCGAAATTCCTCTTTGACAGCGAAGATGCGATGGTGCGTATTGATATGTCAGAGTTTATGGAAAAACACAGCGTATCTCGTTTAGTCGGTGCACCTCCAGGCTACGTAGGCTATGAAGAAGGGGGTTACTTAACCGAAGCAGTACGTCGTCGTCCATATTCGGTGATTTTGCTTGATGAAGTGGAAAAAGCACATGCGGATGTATTCAACATCTTATTACAAGTGTTGGATGATGGTCGTTTAACCGATGGTCAAGGCCGTACGGTAGACTTCCGTAACACCGTGGTGATTATGACCTCTAACTTGGGTTCTGATTTAATCCAAGGTAGCAAAAACGAAAGCTATGGCGAAATGAAGGCCTTAGTGATGTCAGTGGTGAGCCAACATTTCCGTCCGGAATTTATCAACCGTATTGACGAAACTGTGGTATTCCATCCACTTGATAAAGAAAATATCCGTGCAATTGCAAGTATTCAATTAGAACGCTTAGCAAAACGTATGGAAACTCGTGGTTACGAATTAGTGTTTACTGAAGCGTTATTAGATTTCATTGGTGAAGTGGGTTACGACCCAATTTATGGGGCGCGTCCATTAAAACGTGCAATCCAACAAGAGATCGAAAACAGCTTGGCACAACAAGTTCTATCTGGTCAATTATTACCAGGCAAAGTAGTCACAATTGATTATGTAGATGGCAAAGTTCAAGCCAGACAATAATGTGTAAAATAAAAAGCCATTTAGTGAAAGCTAAATGGCTTTTTTATGCTTTGGTAAAAGAGAAAATAGGGTAGAATGACGCTGTGTATTGCGTATAAAAATGAGGAAAAAAATGACCGCACTTTTAAAAATTGGTTTGGTTTCAGTGTCAGATCGTGCATCAAGTGGTGTGTATCAAGATCAAGGGATTCCCGAATTACAACAATGGTTAGAGCAAGCGTTGGTAGACCCTTTTGCAGTGGAAACGCGATTAATTCCAGACGAGCAGCCATTAATCGAACAAACCTTGAAAGAATTAGTGGATGAGTACCATTGTCATTTAGTGCTCACAACGGGCGGTACAGGTCCGGCAAAACGTGATGTGACACCTGATGCTACGTTAGCGGTAGCCGATCGTGAAATGCCAGGATTTGGCGAACAAATGCGTCAAGTGAGTTTACATTTTGTACCAACAGCGATTTTATCTCGTCAAGTTGGTGTGATTCGTAAAAATAGCCTAATCTTGAACTTACCGGGTCAGCCAAAAGCCATCAAAGAAACCTTAGAAGGCGTGAAAGATGAGCAAGGTAAAGTCTTAGTAAAAGGGATTTTTAGTGCGGTGCCTTACTGTTTGCAATTAATCGACGGTATTTATATTGATACCAAACCTGAAGTGATTACAAGCTTCCGCCCGAAAGCCGCACGCCGTGAAAATTTGGAGAAATAAGATGAAAAAAATCGAAGCCATTATTAAGCCATTTAAATTAGACGATGTGCGTGAAAATTTATCTGATATCGGTATCAGTGGCATGACAGTAACTGAAGTTCGTGGTTTTGGTCGTCAAAAAGGGCATACAGAGCTTTATCGCGGTGCGGAATATATGGTGGATTTTCTACCTAAAGTGAAAATGGAAATTGTCGTGCCGGATGATTTACTTGAACAATGTCTTGAAACCATTGTTGAAACTTGCCAAACAGGGAAAATCGGTGATGGGAAGATCTTTGTTTATGATGTAGAACGTGTAATACGTGTTCGTACAGGCGAAGAAAATGAGGAAGCCATTTAGTGGAAAAAAACGTAAATTTTAACCGCACTGTAGTCGCTATGGCGGCTTTAGTGATTGTGTTTGCGGGAATTAAATTGGCAGCAGAGATTGTCGTGCCTTTTTTATTGGCATTATTCATCGCCATTATTTGTTTGCCAGTGATTAAAGCGATGACGCAACGCAAAGTACCTCATGGTATTGCTATTGCCTTGTTGTTTATCTTGATTTTAATTGTATTCTTTTTCTTGGCGGGATTAATTAACAGCAGTGTGCAAGAATTTACACGCTCGATTCCGCAATATAAAGTGCTGCTTTCGGAGCGTATAAATGACGTCATGGCGTTGGCTCAAAAACTGAAATTGCCGATTGTGATTTCTCGCGAAGCCATTATGGAGCATTTTGATCCAAGTGTGATCATGAACTTTGTGAGCCGTTTATTATTAAACTTTTCTGGCGTGGTGACGAATGTTTTTGTATTGATCTTAGCGGTGATTTTTATGCTACTTGAAGCACCAACTATGAAGCATAAACTTGCTTTAGTTTTAAGTGACAATGAACATGATGTTGTCGCGGAAGAACATCATATTGATCGTATTTTAGATGGTGTAATTAGTTATCTTGGTGTGAAAACGGTGATTAGTTTGTTGACTGGTGTCACAACTTGGATTTTGTTGGACGTAGCGGGTGTGCAATATGCGATTTTATGGGCAACCTTAAGCTTCTTATTAAATTACATTC
>JAHZCF010000112.1 GCA_019423005.1 Haemophilus sp. | reverse complement strand
TTCTGCTAAAGCAGAAAATAATCCATCACTTCGTTGCATATAATCACTCCAATTGGCACGTTACTTGTATGGTTAATCTAGCTATGATATGCCTTGATGCGGGAAATTTATTTGATCGTAATCAAAAATACCCTTATTTTCCTTACAAAATAAGTGGGTAAGTGATTGTTTTTACTTGGTTATTGAGAATGATTGTTATTTATTGACGTCACCTTCACTTGGAGTCCATTTTTTGTACACTAAATCATAATAATAAAGTAAGGATTTGGGCTCAGAAAAACTTCGTGAATATTGACCGCACTTTTGGGTGATATGAATGGGGGAAGTGAATAAAACTAAATTCTTGGTTTTATTGATTTTTATCAACAAAATATTGTCTAAGTGAATAGATTTTATTGTGCTTTTCCCTATACTGAGTAGGGGAAATTTTCTATGGAGAAATAATGATGAATATAGTTGTAGGTATTGTCCTTCTCGGTTTAGCTTTCACTATTTCAATGTATAACAAATTGATTAGAAAACGTAATCAGGTGAGTAGTGTTGAAGCCAGTGTAGATGTTCAGTTGAAACGTCGTTATGATTTATTGCCAAACCTTGTCGCCACCGCCAAGGAATATATGTCGCATGAGCGTAGCCTGCTTGAGCGTATCGTGACGTTACGTGAAAGTGCTAAATCAGCCCATTCTACAAGTGAAAAATTCCAACTCAATAATGAGATTTCGGGTTTATTGCGTCATTTACAGGTTCGTCTAGAAAATTATCCGGATCTGAAAGCCAATCAAAATCTTTTGCAAATTCAGACCACACTTAGTGACGTGGAAGAGCAAATTTCTGCAGCAAGACGTACTTATAATTCAGCAGTTGAAGAGTATAACAATGCTGTGGAAATGTTCCCGTCAAATTTAATTGCAAACTTGTTTAATTTCCAGAAAGGAACATTTTTTGATATTCCTCAGAATGAAGCTCAAGTGCCTAATGTGGGTAATTTATTTAAACAATAAGTGGAAAAAACATGAATACAGCGAAAGAGATTGAAGGGATTCGTTTTCTTGGATTGGAAAAGTTAGATGAGGAACGTTTAGCCATAAAATCGCTCATCAATAAATGGATTATTATGCTATGCGTTGGGTTATTTTTCCTCATCGGAACGATAGGGAATGGGTATCTATTAAGTACAGCTTTAATCCTTGGTGTGCTCATTTATTCTTTTCGTCATTTATTTTTTAAATATAAGCGTTTTATCGCAGAATTTAAAACTCGAGTGATTAATACGATTGTCCAGGAATTTGGTTTTCACTTTAACGCGGATAGAGGCCTGAGTATTGCTGATTTTCTCTCTGTTTATGATAGTGGTCCCGCGACATTCCGTAGTGAGGATTTAATCTTTGGTGAGTTTAATCAAACTGAAGTTGAAATCTGTGATTTTTCAGCATTTAATATGTCGTTGAAAGAGAAATCCGTTAAGGCATTAGGTGCTCAGAATTTCCAAGGCATTTTATTTAAAGCCACTTTCCCTAAAGAACTGGCTCACTGGGTTTATGTTTGCGATAAGAAAGAAGCTGGGTTAAGAAAAGAAGGTGAGATTGCATTGATGGATAATCCGTCTTTTAATCGTTACTTTGATGTCTTTACTGAAGATCAAATCTTAGCCAGATATGCCTTATCGCCTAAGTTAATGGAACGTTTTTGTGGATTGAAAGAGAAATTTAATTGCCCTGTTTCGATGGTGCTTCGTAACCGAGAAGTGATTATTGCACTTAATTTAGGAAAGAATAGTTTTGAACCGTCCTTTGAAAAGTCATTGCTAGAAAACAATACGATTCGTGATTATATTTCGAGTATCAAAGGCTTTACAGATATGGTGAAAGAACTCGGGTTAAATAACCATATTTGGAAATAAGTGTTAATGTAATAAAAAAGACGAGTTTAAATAATAAACTCGTCTTTTTTTATCTAATGAGTTTTTAGGCGTTGTTTGCTGCTTGTGCTTTTTTATGCTCTAAACGTAACACACCTAAATGTGTCATATAGCAACAAAAAATACAGCCTGCTACAGCGAATAATAATAGGTAGAAACCTGCATCCCAACCGAATTTATCAGCCAAAATACCAAATAATGCAGTACCAGAGAAACTACCTAAAATGTAACTTAATAAACCACGTAAACCCGTTGCTGAACCTGCTGCGAAAGAAGGAACTAGCTCGATAGTTTGAAGTGAAGATAAGAACATTGGAACATAAATTAAGCATCCAATAATACCTGCACCGATGGTTACAGTTATTAAGTCACTACCACCCCAGTAAACAAACATTGCTGCGCCCACACCGAATAAGGTGATGATAGCAAGTGGCATACGGCGACCTTTGAAATAAGTATCGGTTAACCAACCAGCTAATAGTGTAGAAGGGATTGCTGCCCATTCAAAGATAGCAAAGGCAGTACCCATTTGCGCTTTAGTGAAACCTTTAGTTTCTAACAAATAAAGTGGTAGCCAAGTTAATACACCAAAACGGATCATGTAAGTGAATACGTCGATAAAAGAAACAAACCACACATTAATGTCTTTCATAATGTAATCACGGAAGATTTCCCATGTGGTTAAGTTGACGTTTTCTTCTTTTGTGACAACTAACTCTTCATTCTCACTTTCAAGAATTTTACCAACTGGTGGTAAACCTTCGTTGTAAGTACGACCCGCACCGAAGATGTAGAAAATAATCGCAACAATAGTAGCAATTGCTACAGGTACAACAAAGTGTGCAGCTTGCCAATGCTCTTGACCTAACCAAGCGATACTAGCGCCCGCAATTGGTGCAACTAAACCACCACCTACGTTGTGAGAGATATTGAAGATAGCGGTTGTTACACCACGAGATTTACGTGGGAACCAGCTTGCAAGTACGATGTAAGCTGGACCCGCTCCCATCCCTTGGAAGATACCATTAAGCACACAAAGGAATAAGAATGCCCAGAATGATGCGCTAAAGCCCATCATCAAGTTTACCGCGGCCGACATCATTAAGCCGAAAATCATAAAGTGTTTCGGATTTGATTTATCTGCGATTGCAGACATGAAACCTTTACTTAAACCATAAATAATTAACATGGTACCGGAAATAAAACCGATATCTTTTTTGGTGAAACCAAAATCGCTAATTAATTCAGGAGAAGAAAGAAGGAAGTTATTACGTAAAATATAGAATGCCGCATAACCGATAAAGATGCCAAATAATGCATGCCATCTTAAGCGATTATAACGTTCTCTAATTTCCGCATCAGGAACAGGCGTACCTGGATTAGATTTTAGGAATGAAATCATTGAATGTCCTTAAATTTTTAATACAACAAAACTCATTTCTATACAACAAAATGAGGTGGTCAATATAAGGGGAAAAATAGAGATGTCAAATAGTAAATAAAAAATAACGAAAATTTTGACCGCACTTTTATTTCGCAAAATAGTCAGTTTTTTGCTATAATTCCGCACAATTTTCATTACAAAATAGAGAAAAACTATGTCAGAAACACCGGTTACAGAAAATGCTTATGGTGCATCAAGTATTAAAGTCTTAAAAGGGCTTGATGCGGTTCGGAAACGTCCGGGCATGTATATTGGGGATACCGATGATGGAACAGGCCTACACCATATGGTGTTTGAGGTGGTGGATAACGCGATCGATGAAGCCCTTGCGGGTTATTGTTCCGATATTATCGTCACTATTCATGATGATAATTCTGTTTCCGTACAAGATGACGGTCGTGGCATTCCAGTAGATATTCACCCAGAAGAAGGTGTTTCTGCAGCAGAAGTAATCATGACAGTACTTCACGCAGGCGGTAAATTCGATGATAACTCCTATAAAGTATCAGGTGGTTTACATGGCGTGGGTGTTTCGGTAGTAAATGCACTTTCTGATAAATTGCAATTAACCATTCGTCGCCAAGGTCATGTGTACGAGCAATTTTATCACTTAGGTGAGCCTCAAGGGCCTTTAACTATTATCGGTGAAACTCAAACGACGGGTACAACGGTGCGTTTCTGGCCAAGTCCAGAAATCTTTGCAATTACAACTTTCGATTACAAAATTTTAGCAAAACGCTTACGTGAGCTTTCATTTTTAAATTCTGGTGTATCCATTCGTTTAATTGATAAACGGGATGGCACGGAAGATCACTTCCATTATGAAGGTGGTATTCAAGCGTTCGTTGAATATTTAAATAAAAATAAAAATCCAATTCACCCAAAACCATTCTATTTTTCAGCTGAAAAAGACGGCATTGGGGTGGAAGTTGCATTGCAATGGAATGATGGCGTAAACGAAAACGTTTATTGCTTTACCAATAACATTCCACAACGTGATGGTGGTACTCACTTAGCCGGTTTCCGTGGTGCATTAACCCGTAGCTTAAATAACTATATGGAAAGCGAAGGGTTACTGAAAAAAGAGAAAGTGAGCACTTCAGGTGACGATGCGCGTGAAGGTTTGGTGGCGATTATTTCGGTGAAAGTGCCCGATCCTAAATTCTCTTCACAAACAAAAGACAAATTAGTGTCTTCTGAAGTGAAAAGTGCGGTTGAATCTGCCATGAATGAGCGTATGCAGGAATATCTATTAGAAAATCCAGCCGATGCGAAAATCATTGTAAATCAAATTATTACAGCTGCACGTGCGCGTGAAGCCGCACGTAAAGCTCGCGAAATGACCCGTCGTAAAGGCGCATTAGATATTGCTGGGCTTCCAGGAAAATTAGCAGACTGCCAAGAAAAAGACCCAGCTCTTTCAGAACTTTACCTCGTGGAGGGGGATTCAGCAGGCGGTTCTGCAAAATCTGGTCGTGATCGTAAAACTCAAGCAATTTTACCGTTAAAAGGGAAGATTCTTAACGTTGAAAAAGCACGTTTTGACAAAATGCTTTCTTCTCAAGAAGTGGGTACATTAATTACGGCGCTAGGCTGTGGTATTGGCCGCGATGAATATAATCCGGATAAATTACGTTATCATCACATCATTATCATGACTGATGCGGACGTGGACGGTTCACACATTCGCACTTTATTGTTGACCTTCTTCTATCGTCAAATGCCGGAATTAATTGAGCGTGGTTACGTGTATATTGCTCAGCCGCCACTTTATAAAGTGAAAAAAGGTAAACAAGAGCGTTACATCAAAGATAACGACGAAATGGTGCAATATGAGTTAATGCTTGCGTTAGATGGTGCAGCGTTGCATATCAGTGCTAATGCGCCAGCAATGAATGATTTAGTGTTTGAGAAATTAGTAGGCGAATATAACAATGTTCAGAAATTAATTACTCGTTTAAGTCGTTACTATCCTGAGCCATTATTACAAGGTTTGGTTTATCAACCACAATTAACCGTTGAGTTAATGCGTAATGAAAGTGCGGTCGAAAATTGGGCGAATTCTTTTGTGGCGTATTTAACTGAAAAAGAAACAGAAGCGCATTTATATTCAGCGAGAACGCAATTTAACAGCGAACGCCAAGTATATGAAGCCGTCATTACCGTTCGTAAACATGGTATTGATACCGATTACTTCATCAACTTTGATTTTGTGATGGGCAATGAATTTGCGAAGATTACCGCATTTGGTCAGCAGGTGAATGGCTTACTAGAAGAGGGCGCTTATGTTACTCGTGGTGAAAAAACGCAACCTGTTCAGTCATTTGAACAAGCCGTTGAATGGTTGATGAAAGAATCACGTCGAGGCTTAGAAATCCAACGTTATAAAGGGTTAGGTGAAATGAACGCTGAGCAACTTTGGGAAACCACTATGGATCCAAATGCTCGCCGTATGTTAAAAGTATCAATTAAAGATGCAGTTGCAGCAGACCAACTCTTCACCACATTGATGGGTGATGAAGTTGAGCCACGTCGTGAATTCATTGAAATGAATGCATTGAGAGCAAATCTAGACGTTTAGTCTAACACTCAAAAATATCACTAAAAATGACCGCACTTAGGGAAACCAAGTGCGGTATTTTTTTGAGTTAGATCACAAAAATAAAAATAATTCTCAATTGTATCTGTTTTTTTATTTTATTCTTTTTTATAATTCTGCCAATTTTGGTATTTAAGGATAACAATATGAAAAAGAATACATTTTTAGCAGTGACTTACGGGATTTTGCCTGTTGCTGCAGTATCCATTTCTCAATCTTCCTTTGCTGAGGAACAATTAGAAACGATTAATGTTTCTACAGAATTGGATGATTCGACAAAAGCCAATCATTCTGAAAAGAAAACGGCAAAGATTATTCAACAAGAACTCATTCAAAATAACAAAGATCTTGTACGTTATAGTCCTGATGTTGGGGTTGTTGATCAAGGTCGTCATCAAAAAGGTTTCGCTATTCGTGGTGTAGAGGATAACCGCGTAGGTATTAGTATTGATGGAATTGCGTTACCTGATTCAGAAGAAAACTCGCTTTACAAGCGTTATGGTAACTTGAATACTTCTCGTCAAAGTATCGACCCTGAATTAGCTCGAACCATTGATATTGCTAAAGGTGCTGATTCTTTCAACCAGGGGAGTGGTAATATTGGTGGGGGGGTTAATTATCGTACTCTTGAACCCTTTGATATTGTAAGAAACGGTCGAAAATTTGGTGCGTTGTATCGTACTGGTTATGCATCTCGTAATAATGAGTGGACTAATACTTTAGGTATGGCTTATGCAGGCGAAAAAGCGGAAGCATTATTACTTTATTCCAATCGTCACGGGCATGAGATGAAAAGTGCGGGTGGCTATACTATTCCTGAAGACTCACTTTATACGCGTTCTCGCGGCTATAGTAAACAAACTCCAGATGACTCAACGCATAATAATCATAGTTATTTAGCTAAATTTGCATATCGTTTTAATGATAGCCATCGAGTTGGGGTTTCTTATAGTGGTTCACGTAATAAAAATTATGTTATTGAAGATTCAGCAACTACTACTCCGTCAGCTTGGCGTGAGGCAGATGATCGTGCTAAACGTGATACCATCAATATTTTTTATGAATATATGCCAGATTCAAAAATTATTGCATTAGTCAAAACGGACTTAGATTATCAAAAAACAGAAACTTCAGCTATTAATGATGAAGGTTTTCGATCTAAAGATGATGGAGGGCCATTCTATAAGGATGTTAAAACACCAAATGATAGAAATATCAGAATATTTAATACAAAATTTAAGCGTATTAATTTTCGTATTGACAGCCAACCATTAATTTTACGTAATACAACTCATACGTTATCGTTTAAAACATCATTTTCAGAAAGAGAATTTGATGTGCTACATAAGGACTCTTATTTTGATGAAAAAACTTGGTCTTATGGACAAGAGTTTCTTGAAACGATGATGATGCCAGTGAAAACTCACCATCACTTTATGTCTTTAAAAGATAATGTTGAATTTACTCCAGAGTGGAAAGGTCATTTAGGTTTACGATATGACTGGGCCAAGCACGAACAGCAAAGTTTGAATGGATTAGCTTGTAAGCCTTGCCGAAAAGTTGATAATGCTAAATTTCATAATATTAGTTGGACAGTTGGTATTGAAAAAACAATCAATGATGATTGGAAATTAGGTTACAACCTTGGAACAGGTTTCCGTATACCAAATGCATCTGAAATGTATTTTGATTATCGAAATAATCCAGCTGGTGCTTGGATGTCAAATCCTAATTTAAAAGCAGAACGTAGTTTAACCCAAAATTTAATATTGCAAGGTAATGGTAACTTAGGTTACCTCACAGTTAATTTACATCATACAAATTACAAAGATTTTTTGTATGAACAAGAAACAGTGGAAAATTACATATCTTACGGCAGACCTTGGTGGCGTCCAGTTCAACAAATGCAAAATATTGATTCTGCAAAAATTTATGGTGTTGAATTTACAGGTAAGCTTAACTTAAATGAAGTTACACCAATACCAAATGGTTGGAAATTATTTGGTTCGTTAGGTTACAGTAAAGGGAGTATGTCTAACGGGGCTAGCTTAATGTCGCTTCAACCAATTAAGGTTATTATTGGACTTGATTATGAACATCCAGATGGCAAGTGGGGAATTTTTTCTCGTCTGACTTATCTTGCCGGAAAAAAAGCGAAGGATGCCAAATATGTCAAAGCAGACTCAACACAGCGTTGTTTGAAAGAAAAAACAGTAGTGTCTACTGATCCTTGGTCTGGATCTCAAATAACAGGAACAGAGTGTCAGCAATATTCCGAGGATGTATCAATCGAAACATGGAAACATCTAAATGGGAAGGCCTTTGTATTTGATATGTTTGGTTTCTATAAACCAACAGATGATATTACTCTACGTGCGGGTGTTTACAATGTATTTAATCGTAAATATCACACTTGGGATGCTTTGCGTGGATTAAATAATACAGGGGGTAAAATAAACTCTGTAGGGTTGTACCCTAATTTTACATATGGTGGTTATCCTGGTCTTGAACGCTTCTATGCACCAGGCCGTAACTTCGCAGCATCTGTTGAAATTCGTTTTTAATTATTAAATTGTTTATAGCAAAGTACGCATAGTAATGTGCGTACTTCTTTTTGTTTTTAGGAGCAATATTATGATGATAGATAAACGCCTAATTAACACGGTGGCCGACAGTAAAAAATGGATTGGCATCACGGTGTTATGGAATTGGGTGGCGTTAATTGGCGGGATTATCAGTGCCGTCGTATTTTCTTATATTTTACAGGCGGCTTATTTTAACGAGTTGGGCCCATTAAGTGCGGTCATTTTGGGCATTGTTTTAATTGCTGCTTTGGCATTGCGTGCCTTTGCGGGTAAAAAATCGGTGCAGGCCTCTTATTTTGCCAGTACGAAAGTAAAACATGAGCTGCGTAGCCTCATCTATCGTAAATTGGCTTCCATGCCACTTAACCAAGTGAATCAACAATCTACTTCAAGTATTATCCAAGTGGCTTCAGAAGGCGTAGAACAACTTGAAATCTATTTCGGACGTTATTTGCCACAGCTTTTTTATAGCTTGCTTGCCCCGCTCACACTCTTCGCTTTTCTGATCTTTTTCAGCTTTAAAACAGCCGTGATTTTGCTGATTTGCGTGCCGCTTATTCCAATGTCTATTATTGCAGTGAATAAAATTGCGAAAAAACTCTTGGCAAAATATTGGTCCATTTATGTGGGGTTAGGGAGCAGTTTTTTAGATAACCTACAAGGTTTAATCACGCTAAAAATTTACCAAGATGATGCTTATAAAGCGAAAGCGATGGATGAAGAAGCAGAACATTTCCGCAAAATCACTATGAAAGTACTTACCATGCAGCTTAACTCGGTATCACTGATGGATTTACTTGCTTACGGTGGTGCAGCAATCGGGATTTTAACGGCTTTGTTGCAATTCCAAGCGGATCAATTAACCGTATTAGGTGTCATTTTATTTATTCTGCTTTCTTCTGAATTCTTCATTCCGCTTCGGTTATTGGGCTCTTTCTTCCATGTGGCGATGAATGGTAAAGCAGCATCAGACAAGATTTTTACATTGTTAGATACGCCAGTGGAAACTCAAACGCAAGCAGTTGATTTTGCAGCGAAAAATGCTATTCAGGTGGATATTCAAGATTTGCATTTTGCTTACAGCGAAGAGAAACCAGCAATTACAGGCTTAGATTTAAGCATCTTACCAAATCAGCTTACGGTCTTTGTGGGTAAAAGTGGTTGTGGTAAATCCACTTTGGTTTCGTTGCTAATGGGCTTTAATAAGGCGCAACAAGGTAAGATTTTGCTCAATGGTCAAGAAATTCAAGAGATTGATCGTCATTCGTTTTATGAAAAAGTCTCTCTAGTGAGCCACAACAGTTATGTATTTAAAGGCTCATTACGTGAAAATATGACGATGGCTAAAGTTGATGCCACAGATGAGCAAATTTATGCGTGTTTAGAACAAGTCAATTTGGCGCAATTCGTTCGAGATAATGGTGGATTAGATATGCCGTTATTAAGTCGTGGTGCGAATTTATCTGGCGGTCAAATCCAACGTTTAGCCCTAGCGCGTGCTTTATTACACAATGCGGCGCTTTATATTTTTGATGAAGCAACCAGTAACATTGATGTAGAGAGCGAAGAAATTATTTTGCAGTTCATTCAGCAATTTAAACAACAAAAAACGATTGTGATGATTTCTCACCGCTTGGCCAATGCCGTGAATGCAGACTGCATAAATGTGCTTGAACAAGGTAAATTGATTGAGCAAGGCACGCATGAAGAACTCATGGCAAAACAAGGTGCATATGCTGGAATGTTCCAACAACAAAAAGATTTAGAACAAATTAGAGAGGTGGCAAATGCGTAAAAATGGTTTTGTTGTAATGGGGCACTTGTTGAAATTAGTGACCCCACTGGCGCATATCATGGCGTTTACTATCACCATGGGAACGCTCGGTTTCCTGGCTGCCATCTTTATTATGGTGCTTGGGGCGATGGGGTTAGTGAATTTATTAAACTTTGACACCCATTTAAGTTTTTCTGGAATTTTGACCGCACTTATCGTGTTAGCGGTGGCTCGTGGCGCATTGCGTTATTTAGAGCAAATGTCAGGGCACTATATTGCTTTTAAATTATTGGCATTATTGCGCGATAAAGTATTTTCTTCCTTACGCCGTTTGGCTTTTGTGAAATTGCAAGACAAACAAGCGGGGCAATTAGTGTCCTTGGTAACTAATGATATCGAATTGCTCGAAGTGTTCTATGCGCACACCATTGCACCAATTATGATCGCATTTTTTACTTCTGCGATTTTATTGTTGGTCTTCGCTCATCTTTCAGGTTGGTTTGTGGTTGTAGCATTAGCCGCTTATTTAACGGTAGGTGTGATTCTACCAATTATCACCACCAAATTGGCGCGTGAAGATGGCAGACGCTATCGTGAATTAGTAGGCGAAATGAATGATTTCTTCCTCGACAGTGTGCGAGGTATGAAAGAAATTCAACTTTTCGGCTATGCACAACAACGTTTAGATGAAATTCAACAACGCAGTCAAAAAATTGATACAGCTTTCGAACGCATTAAAGACCAAGAAGCCAAAGTTCGCGTTTACACTGAAGTGGCAGTATCGGCGTTTAACATCATTATGTTATTCACCGGCTTAATTTTGTTTAGTTTAGATAAGATTGATTTTTCTGCCTTTTTAATCGGCGTGATTTTATTGATGTCGAGCTATGGTCCGGTTATTGCGTTAAGTAACCTTTCAAGCAACTTGTTACAAACCTTGGCTTCAGGTGAGCGTGTATTGAGCTTGCTAGCAGAAGAACCTGAATTAAAAGACGTAGAAAGTGCGGTCGATTTAAAAGAGGTTTCTCGCATTGATGTAGAGAATGTAAACTTTGCTTATGGTGAAGAACAAATTTTATCGGATGTTAGCTTGGCAGTGAAAAAAGGTGAAATTTTAGGGATTCACGGCAGAAGTGGCAGCGGTAAAAGTACCCTGTTAAAACTACTGATGCGTTTTTATGATCCTAAATCAGGTAGCATTAAAATTAACGGTGAAACCTTACCGAACATCAACACCCGTAGTTTGCGTGACAATATGGCTTACATTACCCAGCAAACCTATATTTTCAACGAAACCATTGAGGAAAATATTCGCCTTGCACGCCGTGATGCAACATTAGAAGAAATTATGGAAGCCGCGAAGAAAGCGTCAATTCATGATTTCATTTTAAGCTTGCCACAAGGTTATCAAACAAAAATGACGGAATTGGGCGGCAACCTCTCTGATGGTGAAAAACAGCGTATCGGTATTGCTCGTGCATTCCTACACAATGCACCGATTATTTTACTCGATGAACCGACCAGTAATTTGGATAGCTTAAACGAAGCAATGATTTTGAAATCATTGTTGAACGTGAAAGCTGAAAAATTGATTATTCTCGTGAGTCATCGCCAATCGACTATGGCTATTTGCGATCAGGTGATTGGCATTGAGAATGGAAGAATGTCGTAAGGCAGTGAGAAAAAGAGCGGTCAAATTGACCGCTCTTTTTTATTTTCTTAATTTCACTAACTCAACTTCGTGATTTTCACCTTTTCTAAGAATGAGATTGGCGCGCTCACGAGTCGGCAGAATGTTTTGTTTTAAATTCAATCCATTAATGTTATCCCAAATGTTGCTAGCCGTTTCAATGGCTTCCTGCTTAGAGAGATTGGCATAATGTTTAAAATAGGAATCCGGATTAGTGAAAGCACTTTGACGGAATTTTAAGAATCGCTTGATGTACCATTCTTTGAGTAAATTCTCGTCTGCATCAACGTAAATGGAGAAATCCACAAAATCAGACACGAAGGTTTGATTTGCTTTATTTGAACCCGTTTGGAGAACGTTTAACCCTTCCAAAATTAAAATATCCGGTTGATCGACAATATCGAACTTATCAGGAACAATATCGTAAGTCAGATGAGAATAAATAGGCGATTTCACTGATGGCTTACCTGATTTGATATCAGCTAAAAAACGAATTAATTTCGCCGTATCATAAGAAATAGGAAAGCCTTTTTTTTGTAGCAAATCGTCTTTTTTTAGTTTTTCTAATGGATACAGGAAACCATCGGTAGTAATCAGATCAACTTTTCGTTCGGTAGGCCAGTGGGTTAGCAACGATTGCAAAATACGTGCCGATGTACTTTTCCCAACAGCCACACTACCCGCGATACTAATGATGTAAGGGACTTTAGGGCTTTGTCCGCCAAGAAAACGATTTAAAACCGTTTGGCGGCGAAGGTTTTCATCAATATAGTAGTTAATCAGACGTGCAAGCGGCAGATAAATGGTGCTGACTTCATCAAGAGAAAGCTCTTCATTAAAACCTAAAAGCGGTTTGAGATCTTGCTCCGTTAATTTTAGCGGAACAGATTTTCTTAATTCGGCCCATTGCTGACGACTAAAGTTCAGAAAGGGGGTGAGTTGTTCGGTAATTTCCACGGTGCTTTATATCTAGAGTGAAAAAATTGGACAAAATATACCCTATAAATGAGTTGTGATCATCGTTTTTTATTAAAATTGGTGAGTTTTAAAACAAGAATGTGGCTTTTTGCTTGTAAATTAGGCGAATAGTTAAAAAAAACGTATTTTTCATAAAAAAAACTTGTCAGGCATAAAATTTTCCATATAATACGCCTCACTTGCTTACAACACGCCGACTTAGCTCAGTAGGTAGAGCAACTGACTTGTAATCAGTAGGTCACCAGTTCGATTCCGGTAGTCGGCACCATCCTTTGGTAAACAAGTATTCATTTAGTGTGGAGGGGTTCCCGAGCGGCCAAAGGGGGCAGACTGTAAATCTGTTGGCTCAGCCTTCGAAGGTTCGAATCCTTCTCCCTCCACCATTTTCTAAATGAATTCTGATGGGACAGATGAATTTAGGACTGCGGGCATCGTATAATGGCTATTACCTTAGCCTTCCAAGCTAATGATGCGGGTTCGATTCCCGCTGCCCGCTCCAAACGCTGATATAGCTCAGTTGGTAGAGCGCACCCTTGGTAAGGGTGAGGTCGGCGGTTCAAATCCGCCTATCAGCACCAGCCTTCCAAATTCCTCTCTCCTTATTAAGTAGTAATGATTTTATTGGTTAATGTGGTTTAATTTACCCATCGATAACCGTGTCTATTTAGAGGGACTCTTTAAATGTCTAAAGAAAAATTTGAACGTACAAAACCGCACGTTAACGTGGGTACAAT
>JAHZCF010000111.1:16398-18673 GCA_019423005.1 Haemophilus sp. | reverse complement strand
CTGCAGAAGAACGTCAATTAACCTTCAATGATATGATTGAAATTGCGTTAGAGTCCGTATTAATTGGCGATAAAGCATAATTTATCCGATTGATAAAATAAAAAAGAGCGGTCAATTTTACCGCTCTTTTTTTTGAACCAACTTTCTTAAGTTTATTATGTATAAATCTTATTTGATTTATTTCCTTGGAAATAGTAGGGAAATGTGTTTTTGTTATTTTGATTATATATTAGAGATGATTTTTAACTTTTATTATTCTTATTAACCATTGTTTTATTGAGGGTATTTTGTTTTTTCTTTTGCTTTCTTGATTTTATTTCTATTTTGTCTCTATATTTTCTTTTTATGTTGATAAAGTCTGACTGATTTGCTAAAGTATTGTGTGAGATATTTTTAGTGATTGTCTTGTTTATTATTCGTTTTTTAATTCTAGTGAATGTAGTACTCAATGACTGGCTTTATATAACGGTATTTTATTAACTTCATATTTAAGGTGAACTATGCATATTCAAAACAAAAACACCTCTTTTGGTGGTGGGGCATTAAAGGTTAAATTAACCACTCTAACTTGTATCCTTATGGGGGTATTTTCCACATCAGCTCAAGCCGAAGATCTCTACGGTTGTCACAACACTTCTCTTATTAAGGTTGAAAACGCAAATGGTTGTTCAGCTTCAGTTGGTTTAAATCAAAAAAATGACGGTGCTGTTTTTGGTGGATATGCAAATGGCACAGCAAATAAGAACCGTGTAAATATAGGGCATGGTGCGAATGTGACATCAAGCGTTGATGGTGGTTTTACGAGCGAAAAAGAAGCGAATCATAATGAAGTGGTAATTGGGAATAATGTTCAAATCGGTACGGGAAGAAATGGAGGTGGTGTTCGGGGCGGTACATCAATCGAATCTCATTCAGATTTTAATGCTGTTCGTATTGGTACAAATACCACTGTTATTGGTAGTGTGATTGGCGGCTCAGGGGGCTCTGACAATAAAGCAGTTGCGAATAACGTGAGTGCATCGAGTAATAGTGTGCATATTGGTGACCTTTCTAATATCACTTCTTCGGTAAGTGGTGGTAGTGGAGGAAAAACTTCTTCTTTTAATGAAGTGGTTATTGGTGATGGCGTTAAAGTTGGTCGTGAAGTTTCACTCACTAATGCAGGTATTGTTGAGGGGGGAGGGGCTTCTGTGAAGTCTGATTTCATGAGCCAAGAAGCAAACTCAAATATTGTACATATTGGTGATGATGCCCAAATAGGAATGGTTTATGGTGGTGTTGCTCATGCGGTCTTTAGTAAAAATAATGTGGCAAATGATAACCGAGTAACCATAGGCAATCGTAGTCATACCGTATTTGTAACTGGTGCTGACGGATGGGAAAGTTCAACTGTTACCAATAATTCTGTAACGATTGGAACAGATGCAGTAACTAACCAGATTTATGGTGCGCGTTCTGCATCTGGTAATGTATCAAATAACACAGTTCAAGTTGGCAAAAATTTAGTGGCTGACTTGGTAAAAGGTGGTAATGCTTATTCTGCAATTGTAGGAGAGGGAAATGCTCATAATAACACTGTAGTGCTAGGTGAGAATGCTAAAGTAGCAGGGATTGTTATTGGTGGTGATGCATTAACAAATGCAAACAATAATACTGTGGTATTGCATAGAGGTTTCCATGTTGGTGGCGTTGGTGGCGGTGGAGCCCTAAACGAAGCAAATAACAACAGCGTGACGCTTTTTGCTGGAACGGTAGATAAAAATATTGTAGGTGGTGCATCTTCTAACTCGAAAGGTAATGTGCTTAATTTAGGTACAGCCAAAGAAGGTATTGAAATGAATAAACTGACAGCAGAGGAAGTGTTAAATTTCGATACCATTAATTTCTATTTACCTGAAAATGTTCGTCATAATGATACGGCTCTAAATCTTTCTACATTGTATCTTGATCTAGGTAATACAACAATGAATGCTTATGTGCCAGGCAATGCGAATTTACATTCTGGCGATGTAGTTCATTTGATTAAAGCTAAGGACGGATTATACTGGAGTGGTAAAGGAAATGTGTATCAAGGCATTACTTTAACACATGATTTAGCGAGTATTGCGCTGACGGAAGACAATAAAAATCTAGATCTTACCTTTAAACGTAGTAATCAACAAAATACTAAGCCAGTTACAGATACAACAACTAAACCGGTTGTAAATACTAATACAACGGCAACAACTAAACCGGTTGTAAATACTAATACAACGGCAACAACTAAACCGGTTGT
>JAHZCF010000111.1:0-16298 GCA_019423005.1 Haemophilus sp. | reverse complement strand
AAATACTAATACAACGGCAACAACTAAACCGGCTGTAAATACCAATACAACGGCAACAACTAAACCAGTTGTGAATACCAATACAACGTCAACAACAACTAAACCGGTTGTAAATACCAATACAACGGTAAATCCAAAAACTAAATCATTAGTACAAGGTCGTTTAGTTGCACCTGCGTTAGTTAATAATGGAGCAAGTTATCTTGCAGGCGGTTTGAACTCGCTGTATCAAGACGCTAATTTAAACCAAACTGGTGCAAATGAAAGCGGGTTTGTTCAGGCTGGTGCAACCGATCGTGATATTACGACTGGAAGTTATGTTAACTTGAAAGGGGTTACATTGGATGCTGGTTATGCTTGGAATAAACCGAGTGTTTCTGGCAATTGGCTATACGGTGTAGCAGCTGAATATGGTTATAGTCATTATACAACTCATTTAGATGATGGCACAAAAGGTAAAGGTAAAGCGTGGAATCTTGGTGCAAATGTATTTAGCAATTACTTATGGAATAATGGCTTATATGCACAAGTAAGTTTACGTGCAGGACGCGTATGGAATGATTATCGTAGTGATGACTTCGTTCACGCAAATGGTACAGGTGTAAGATATAAGAGCAATGCAAATTACCTTGCTAGCCATGTCGGTTTTGGTAAAGTGTGGCAGTTAGGTGAGAATAACTCCTTAGACACCTATGTGAAATATTTCTATTCACATACTTCAGGTGATGAAGCGAAGTTAAGTTCTGGGGAAACCTACCATTTCTCATCAGTTCGCTCTAAACGTGGTCGCGTGGGTGTGCAGTATAACCATAATTTAAACAATTTAGGTATGCACTTTGGTGTGGCTTATGAACGTGAGTGGAATGGTGATGTACGTGCACAATACCAAGGTTATGCATTACCAACGCCAACAATGAAAGGTGGTACAACTATTGCGGAAGCTGGGGTAGATTATAAACTTGCAGGTAAACAATTTAATACAACCTTACAAGGTTATACTGGTCGTCAAAAAGGTTTAGGCATTCGTTTTGGTATGACATTCTAATCTTGAAATGCTTGAAAAAAGAGCGGTTAATTTGACCGCTCTTTTGTTTTTTATGCTTGCTATTTTTCATACCAAATTCGATTCACATAAAGCACCACTTTTCCAGAGGGTGTTTCCACATGGATTTCATCGTCAACGCCTTTCCCGATTAAAGCACGTGCGACGGGAGAATCAATGGAGATCCAGTTTTTAGCGGGATCGAATTCATCGCAGCCGACAATACGATATTGTTTCACTTCGCCTTCTTCATCTTCTAGCTCAACCCAGGCACCGAAAAACACTTTGCCTTCTTGTTTCGGGTGGTAATCCACGATTTGTAACACTTCTAAGCGCTTGGAAAGGAAACGCACACGGCGATCAATTTCACGTAAACGACGTTTACCGTAAATATATTCTGCGTTTTCACTGCGGTCACCAAGCGCGGCAGCATCTGAAACGGCTTGAGTAACTTTGGGGCGTTCTTCTTTCCACAAAAATTTCAGTTCTTGGTCAAGCGCAAGCCAGCCTTGACGGGTAATATAATTTGATTTTGCCATAATAAAAATAAAAGAAATTTTTTTGAATTATATTTGAGCCTGTTGTCTAAAACCAGTATTCTATTCCCGTTTTTATCGAATCCTTTAATAACAAAGAAGTATGACAATGTTAAATCAACAAATTAGCCAAATTATTGCGGCAGAATTAACCGTTCAACCCCAACAAATCCTCGCCGCCATTCAATTATTAGATGATGGCAACACCATTCCATTTATCGCCCGTTATCGTAAAGAAGCCACAGGTGGCTTAGATGACACCCAACTTCGTCATTTTGAAACCCGTTTAATTTATTTACGTGAATTAGAAGATCGTCGTCAAACCATTTTGAAATCTATTGAAGAGCAAGGGAAATTGACCGATGAATTGCGTGACAAAATCCATGCGACACAAAGCAAAACCGAATTAGAAGATTTGTATTTGCCGTACAAACCTAAACGTCGTACGAAAGGGCAAATTGCGATTGAGGCAGGTCTTGAACCATTGGCTGATTTACTTTGGAATGAACCGAAAAATGATCCTGAAACGGCTGCAGCTGAATTTATAAACGCAGATAAAGGCGTAACAGATACCAAAGTCGCACTTGATGGTGCACGTTATATTTTAATGGAGCGTTTTGCTGAAGATGCGGGCTTATTAGCTAAAGTCCGTGATTATTTAGCGAAAAATGCCGTTATCGTATCTAAAGTGATCGAAGGCAAAGAAACGGAAGGCACAAAATTCCAAGATTATTTCGACCATCAAGAATTATTAAAAAATGCGCCTTCTCACCGTGCATTAGCCATGTTCCGTGGACGTAATGAGGGTATTTTACAATTAAGCTTAAATGCTGATCCTGATGCGGAAGAGGGAAGTCGCCAAAGTTATTGTGAAGAGATTATTCGTGATTATTTAGATGTCCGTTTCACGGGGCTGCCTGCAGATAAATGGCGTGAGCAAGTGATTGCGTGGACATGGAAAATCAAAGTGTCGTTGCATTTAGAAACGGAATTAATGGCAAGTTTACGTGAAAAAGCGGAAGAAGAGGCCATTGATGTTTTCGCCCGAAATCTGACCGCACTTTTAATGGCGGCACCCGCTGGCGCGAAGAGCACCATGGGCTTGGACCCGGGCTTACGTACAGGTGTTAAAGTCGCGGTGGTGGATAATACAGGTAAATTATTAGATACCACAACGATTTATCCACACACGGGGCGTGAAGCCGAAGCGCAAGTGGCGATTTTCAGCTTAATCCGCAAACATAACGTGGAATTAATTGCTATTGGTAACGGTACCGCTTCTCGTGAAACCGAACGTTTTGCGAAAGACGTGATTAAAGAAATCAAAGAAAATAAACCGCAAACCGTTGTGGTGAGCGAAGCGGGCGCATCGGTTTATTCCGCCTCTGAATTTGCCGCAAATGAATTCCCGAATTTAGATGTATCTTTACGTGGTGCGGTCTCTATCGCCCGTCGTTTACAAGATCCATTGGCAGAATTAGTGAAAATCGAACCGAAAGCCATTGGTGTAGGGCAATATCAGCACGATGTAAACCAAACCCAACTTGCGCGTAAACTCGATGCGGTGGTGGAAGACTGTGTAAACGCAGTAGGTGTGGATTTGAATACAGCATCGGCGCCATTACTCGCTCGCGTGGCAGGGATGACGAAAACCTTAGCGCAAAACATTGTGGAATACCGTGATGAAAATGGGCGTTTTGAAAGCCGCAGCGAATTGAAAAAAGTGCCACGTTTAGGGCCAAAAGCCTTTGAGCAATGTGCAGGCTTTATGCGTATTGCAGGCGGGAAAAATCCACTTGATGCTTCAGGTGTTCACCCAGAAGCTTATCCTGTGGTTGAAAAAATCTTGCAAGCCACCGCGCAATCTATTCAAGATTTAATGGGCAATGCCGGTGTGGTACGTCAGCTTGATGCAAAACAATTCATTGATGAGCAATTTGGTTTACCGACTGTTCAAGATATTTTCAAAGAGTTGGAAAAACCAGGGCGCGATCCGCGTGGTGAGTTTAAAACTGCGGTATTCGCAGAAGGCGTGGAAGAAATCACCGATTTAAAACCAGGTATGATTTTAGAAGGTACCGTCACCAATGTGACTAACTTCGGCGCATTTGTGGATATTGGTGTTCATCAAGATGGTTTAGTACATATTTCATCATTAAGCGATAAATTCGTGGAAGATCCACATCAAGTGGTGAAAACTGGCGATATCGTGAAAGTGAAAGTGTTGGAAGTGGATGTGCCGCGTAAACGTATTGCGCTGACAATGCGATTAGATGAAAGTGCGGTCAAAAATGACGGCAAATCTGACCGCACTTTAAGTACAAAAGCAAGAAGCAATGCGCCTCGCCAAGATCGTCATCCAAGAGGAAATAGTGCGATGGGCAATGCCTTTGCCGATGCGTTGAAAAATTGGAAAAAATAATTTCGTCATTTAGATGAACATTGTGGCCAAATAGGCGTACAATAAAGGGGATCTGGTCAATCATCCAATCCCCTTTTTTATTTCAACGAAAGGAATATTCTTATGGAAAAAGGTATTCTTGGGCCGCATGAAGGCAAGGAGCTGGAATTAATGTTAAGGGGCGAAAAGCAAGTGGCATTATTCAATCAGGAGCTCGGTATTCCTGACGCCTTTCTCCCTTATCTTGAGCTAGGAATGCTTCATTCAAAAACGGTGCAACGTCATGTTAATGATGTTTGCTTAACTGATTTTATTGTCTATTTACCTCAATCTCTTGCACTCGCTGAACAAATGGAAGTGTTACTTCCCGCAAGCACTGTTAATGGTTTTGATCCAAAAGTGGAACGTGAAATCGGCCGAATTCTTGGCTATCGAGAAAAAGACATCGAATACTATATTCAGCATTTTCAAGATAATTTAGAAAAGTATCGGCAGCAGTATAGTTAATAGATAAAATAAAAGTGCGGTCAAAAACATAAGAAATTTTGACCGCACTTTTGTATTTTCAGCGCTGCTTATCTTTAAGCTAGTTTTATAATTTTACATCCAATTTTGCATAAGCTCGTTCTACTTTTTGATAGAAATGGCTTACCATCTTTACAAGTGGTATCGCAACAGGCTACTGGAAAACTAGAAACAGTTTATAACATCGCCGTAGAAGAATTTAGCACTTACCATGTAGGGGAATTTGGTGTTTGGGTTCACAATGCAAATTGTTGTGATTTTGTGAATGTAAAATATGGTGATATTGAGGCTAAATTTAAGCAAGGCGGTTGGGTTAATCCAAAAAATGATCGAGTGATGTATATCGATCCTTTTGATGGTAAATTTAAAGATTTTCCAGATGGAGCAAGAGCTTCGGTGGATCATATTTTGCCACAAAGCGCATTTAATAAAATTGATGGTTTTGATAAATTACCAAAACATGTTCAAAATGAATTAATTAATCACCCTAAGAATTTACAGCCTTTACCAAAGGAACTAAATTCATCTAAAGGTGCTAAAATTGAAACAGGAACGAAAGGTTGGCAGAGATATGTTAAGGAGAATAAGGATATATCTCCTTTATATAGAAAATATTTAGCTGACCGACAGGATGAAATAAGAGCGGAAGTTTTAGTTGCTATTGAAAAATTTGGAGTAAATAAATGATAGGGTTATCAGAAAAACAAATTAATGACATGTTTACAGAATTTTATAATGAATTTGATTCAATTCCATTTTGTGAGCTAAATCTGAGTGATGCTAAAAGAACATTTGATGGATATAACTTTATAGTAAAGGGTGATCTTTTTGAGAATATAATAGGTCCTTTTAGATATATTCAGCCACTATCATTTTCCTATATGAGCAAAGGAAAATTCTTCTATGGGGTTGAGAAAAGTAATATACCTGTAATGGGAGATATTACACAGTTTGGTATATTAATAAATAATATTGGATATTATATAAAATATGATCCTTTTTCATATAAGAGTGGTAACAAAAGTATGGGAGGATTTCATCGTTATATTCCAAAAGAAATAATGTGCTCTTGGTTATATGTAAGTCAAGGATGGGAAATTGCAGAAGATACAATACATAATATATATAAAAGTAATTTACCTTCATTATTATTAATGCCCATTCATTCAATTATAGAAGGTTTTGAAGATAGTCATGGCGTTGCACTTCCTGAATATACAGCTTTTCTAGAACATAAATTTCATCATGCTTTTAGACAAAGCTATGATGATAAATTTAATGATGAAAAATATTTTGAATTAAGATGTTTGCTTGATACCCGTTCCAATGATGATGGGAGTAAAACAGGATATCAATTATTTGTGTCTTCTCATAATGATGAACGTAATGTTTATGTGATACCTAGAGCAGATGTGATGGGTATTAAAAAGTTGACGAATCCAGCAGAGGCAATAGATCATTATGCTGCTCATTTATTCTCACGTGCTGAGGGTGAGTTTGATTTTATGCAATATGCAGAAGATTTTTAATTAATACAATAAATTAAAGTGCGGTTAATTTTTACTAAGTTTTAAAAATTTACTGCACTTTTTTATTGCTTAGTGAATACTTTAAAAGCCACGAGTATTATTGTGAAATTAGGTTGTTTATCGGGCTAAGACTATAAAACTATTATAGCAAGTGTAGATAAATCAAATGGTAAAGTTGTGTTATTACCAGTTAGAGTTCCTAATAAGAAGTAGTCATACGAGGTCAATATGGAAAATATCAAGTGTTTTTAGGCAGCGATATTGCAAAGACTTACAGTGATGCTAAAAAATTTACCTGGGAACGGGTTAATTCGTTTTCAGAGAATTCTTATCTCGTATTATTTCAAAGAATAAAATTAATTGATGAGTTTCGTGGAGATGTGTTTTTTTCAATTGGTTTATTAGATGACTATCACCGCGCATTAGCCTCTAAGTATTTATTAGAAAATGATATTTCAGGATTTAAAGAAAATGCTTCTATTGCAGGTTTATTAGGTATTCTGTCTGAATATGATTTTCAATGGGCGTACAACGGAATTAATACAAATTTCTTTTTTATGAGTTTGCTTTCAGATAATCAAAAGTTGATTGATTATCTGATTAAACATCGTGATGAAATTGTTGATATTTCAGTTCCCTATAAACGAACTGATACCAGACCTTTTTTTAATGCGAACACTTTATTGGCGTTAAGTGGAGATTGGCAATTATTAAAAGAACGCGCACTCACGTTCTTAAATGATGAGAAAAAAGCCCGTAGTGATTTAAAGCGCATTCCCGATCATGAATTTTATGTGGCACTAGCAGATAAAAATATAAAAGGAATGCAAGAGGCTTTAGATAAATTACTCGACCTTAAGTTTGCTAAACGAGCAGCAAAAGACACACTTTTACATTTTGATTTTTACTTGCAACCGCAAGCTTTAATGTATGCCAAAATCGCAGCAATCCACGGCTTTGATTTGGGTATTGATAGTCCTATAGCGCCCAAAGAATTGATTGATATAAATCCATTAGCAGAATATAAAATTCCTTATGATTTTATGAAATCATTTGATTTTGATGCGCCCCATCAAGTTTGGGTAAATTATGTCAAACAAAGAATGGAAGAAGCGAAGCAAAAGAAAGTTAAAAATAAAAAAAAGATTTTGGGCTTCGCTGTTTGGTAGATAAGTCCGGGAATGATAATAAAAGTGCGGTCAAAAACACAAGCGATTTTGACCGCTCTTTTTTATGTTTAATCCGGGATTAAATACAATAATCGTTTAATCCTGCAGGCATTTTAGCTTGCAATAAGAACTGCTTTGTACGTTCTTGTTGAGGGTGGCTGAAGAAGTTTGCCGCTGTATTTTGTTCAACGACCTGACCATTTTCCATGAGAATCACGCGATCTGCCACATCTTTGGCAAAATTTAATTCATGGGTGACGATAATCATTGTCCAACCTTCTTGCGCGAGCATTTTGAGCGCTTGTAACACTTCACCGACGAGTTCAGGGTCAAGAGCGGAAGTAGGCTCATCTAACAAGATAATATCGGGTTTAACGGCTAAAGCACGGGCGATCCCGACGCGTTGCTGTTGACCTCCAGAGAGTTGAGAGGGATATAAATCCGCTTTCGCTTTTAAACCAACTTTTTCCAATAATGCCAAGGCTTTTTCACGCGCAATCTCTTTCGGTTGTTTTTGCACAACCACCATCCCTTCCATCACATTTTCGAGTGCTGTGCGATGGGGAAATAGATTGTATTGTTGGAATACCATTGAAGAACGACGACGCAATTTTAGTTCATCGGATTTGCTGATCTTCTTGCTGAAATCAATAGTTAAGCTTCCATCAGTAAATGCTAATACACCTTTTTCTGGGCGTTCGAGCAAATTTAAACAGCGTAAAAAAGTCGTTTTGCCTGAACCTGATGGACCCAGAATGGCAACCACTTCACCTTTATTAATTTCAAAATCAATGCCTTTTAATACATGGTGAGCATTAAAACTTTTCTGAATATTCGTGACTTTTAACATAACCAGTCCTTATAAATGGCGAGAAAGGCGTTTTTCTAAGCGGGTTTGTCCCATCGATAGCACAAAACAGAACACCCAATAAATGAGAGCTGCTTCGCTGTAAATTAAAATAAACTCATAATTTTCAGCCGTGATATTTTGTGCCACACGGAATAATTCTGCAATCCAAACAAGTGATGCTAGAGATGTATCTTTCACTGTACTAATAAAGGTGTTTGATAGTGAAGGGACAGAAATGCGTAACGCTTGCGGCATAATGGTACGCACGAAAGCTTGTGTGTAATTCATGCCTATCGCATAAGAGGCTTCCCATTGACCTTTAGGAATCGCAAGAATAGAGGCTCTCACGGTTTCTGCCGCATAAGCACCAATATTAATGGAGAATGCAATAATTGCAGTTGGGAAAGGCTCAAGTTTGATGCCAACCTCAGGTAAACCGTAGAAAATAATGAAGATCTGTACCAACATTGGTGTGCCACGAATAATTGAAATATAAGTGCGGCAAATGCCCTGTAGAATTTTGGTCATTAAATTGGGATGCGGTAATGTGCAAATCACAGCCACAATAACAGCAATGAATAAACCGCAAAAGAAGGAAATGACCGCCAGGGGAATCGTATATAAAATTGCTCCTTCCATCATAGGCCAAAACGAGCTGATTACATAATCAGCTCGTTCTGTGGTCATAAATGGAAGGCTTGCTAACCAATTATTGAGTAATGTCATCGCCAAACCATTTGATTGAAAGTTGTTTTAAAGTTCCGTCTTTGCGTAGTTCTTCAAGTGCTTGGTTCACTTTTGCAATCAGCGGTTCTTCACCTTTCAAGAAAGCAAAACCGGTCGGGATTTTTTTATCACTTTCTACGGCAATTTTTAAGCCTGCATTAGGTTGTTTTTTGAAGTAATCTAATACTGCTAATTTATCGTTTACTGTGGCATCAACACGACCTTGTTTCACTGCTTCAAGGTTTTGCGCCAAGCTATCAACGGTTACAATAATTGCACCATTATCACGCGCATCTTTGCTCCAGTTACTGGTTGCAGATTGTGCAGATTTTTTACCTTTTAAATCAGGGAATGATTTAATGCTATCGTTATCGGCTTTCGTCACGATTACGCCGGCAGAGTAGTTATAAGGTGCACTGTAATCATATTTTTTTAAACGTTCTGGGCTTGGATTGGTTTGATTCGCAATAACATCAAAGCGTTTTGCGTTCAAACCTGCATACATGCCGTCCCAAGCGGTTTCTTTAAATTCAACTTTCCAGCCTAATTTTTGTGCAACTTTTTCGATAATTTCTACATCGAAACCGGTTAACTTGCCATCTTTATCGTGGAAAGTAAATGGTGCGTAAGTACCCTCAGTACCGACTAATAAGGTTTTAGTTTGTTCAACGCGATCAGCAATTTCACCTGCGTTAGCAAAAGTAGAAAGGGCTAATCCTGCCGCTAAAAGTGCGGTGCTAAAAAATGATTTTTTCATAAGTATTCCTTTTTTAGATAAATAACGAAAGTGAAATGAATTATAAGAAGCGAAAAAGAAAAGAAAAGTATTATTTATTTATGAATTATTTCCTTTAGTTATATTAAATAGAAATTGTTTAATTAATAAACAAAAAAGGTCTGCAAAAACAGACCTTAGATAAAATGAATTCAATCAATAGATTAAGCCTCAATTCCTTCAAATAACGCCGTACTTAAATAACGTTCTGATGCAGAAGGTAAGATCGCGACGATTAATTTATCTTGGAATTCTGGTAGTTTTGCTAAGCGGTCAGCCGCTGCCACAGCCGCACCAGAAGAAATACCCGCAAGAATACCTTCTTCAGCCATTAAGCGACGAGCGGTCGCAATTGCAGTATCGCTATCTACAGTTTCCACGCGATCAATTAATGATAAATCTAAGTTTTTCGGAATGAAGCCCGCACCGATACCTTGAATTTTGTGTGGACCTGGTTTCACTTCTTGGCCAGCAAGGGTTTGGCTGATAACAGGCGATTCTGTTGGTTCAACCGCTACAGAAGTAATTTTTTTACCGTGATCGAGTTTGATTGCACGAGAAATACCGGTAATTGTACCGCCGGTACCGACACCAGCAACCACCACATCGACTTTACCTTCCGTATCTTTCCAAATTTCTTCACCAGTAGTTTGACGGTGAATGTCAGGGTTAGCCGGGTTTTCAAATTGTTTTAGCATCACATAATGATTTGGATTAGACGCCACAATTTCTTCTGCTTTAGCGATCGCACCTTTCATCCCTTTTGAGCCTTCAGTGAGCACAAGATTGACGCCCAAACCACGTAATAAACGTTTACGTTCAAGACTCATGGTTTCAGGCATGGTTAAGGTGATTTTGTAACCGCGCGCTGCTGCTACATAAGCTAAAGCAATACCGGTGTTACCGCTGGTTGCATCTACAATTTCTTTACCCGCGGTTAAAATGCCGTCTTTTTCTGCTTGCCAAATCATATTGGCACCAATACGGCATTTCACGCTGAAGCTTGGGTTACGACCTTCAATTTTTACGACAACGTTACCATTGTGTCCGAAGTGTTTTAAACGAACTAATGGAGTATTACCGATTGAGTATGAGTTATCTGCATAAATTGTCATTTTACTGTCCTTTTATATTTTGGAATGAGTTGATGCAGTAGTTATAACACCGGCTTTTATATAAAAAAAATAGTTAATAGCTATATTTTATAACTAAATGCTATTTATTCACGATGTTATTTCCTGAAGGCTTAATTTCTGTACTCGTAGAACGTGTCACAATTTGTGTTGAACCTGAAGTGCGGTCAAAATTCATATCAAATTTTAATTGTGAGCGATAATTTTCCACCCACATTACGGTTGCACCACAGACCGCCACAGGAATAATCACTAAATTCACAAGTGGCAATGCGGTACAAAGAGTAATTAACGCCCCGAATGTCAGGCTTTGAGATCGTCTTTCACCTAATGCATTTTTCATAATGCCAAAAGAAATTTTATGGTTATCAAACGGGTAGTCACAGTACTGAATCGCCATCATCCAACAGGTAAATAGGAATGTTAGTACTGGAATAATGGTTTGCCCAATAACTGGGATAAAACTCAATAAGAACAAGCCCACAAATTTCGGTAAGCTGTACCATAGTTTTTGCCATTCTCGGTTCAACATACGCGGCACATCTTTCATAATTTCGGCAAAACCATCATTATTAACGGCTTCACCGGTCAGCATTTTTTCGACTTTTTCTGCTAATAATCCATTAAACGGTGCGGCAATAAAGCCTGAAAGTGTCGTAAAGGCAAAATAGAAAAATAAGAGAATTGAGCCAATAGACAGCACGAGCAAAATCACACTTAAAAAGCTTAACCAATCAGGAATAAAGCTCATTACCCAGTCGATCATTGTGGAGATTTGAGAAACAAATAACCAAAATAAGCCTGTGAGCAGGACGATATTCAGTAGAATTGGCATAATCACAAAACGTCGGAGACCTTTTTGCGTAATGAAATGCCAACCCATCACGAAATGATTGAAAGCAGATTTTATTTCATTTTGATCGATCATCATTGTTCCTTTAAATTGAAAAGTAAAAATACAAAATGTCACAGAAAGACAATATTTTTTGAGAAAAATTCCATCTCATCCCTTTTAATATCTTGTTTGCTTTCCTATTTTTTCACCTGTGGAAATGTGATAGGATTAGCAAAAATCATTGCGTTAAGGAGCAACAAGAATGGATTTAAATACCATTTTGATTATTTTAGGGGTAATCGCTTTAATTGCCTTAGTGGTACACGGATTATGGTCAAATCGCCGTGAGAAATCAAAATATTTTAAAAGCGCGAACACATTTAACCGCACTTCTAAAAACGGTGAGGTCAATCCTTTTTCGCAAGCTGCTGATCCTAATGCGGATATTCGTTTAACACATCGTGCTCAAGCGGCACAGCCTGTACAACAAAATGTTCAACCTAAAGTGACACCTCAGGCGGCAAGCCAACAGCAATTTAATTTTGATGAGCAGCGAGCTCAAGTGGATGCGCGTCAAATAGAAAAAAGCGTGGATGATATTAAAATCTCTCTACCAAATCAGCCAGTTTATGAGATGAATACGGCACATGCTCCTGCGCCAAAAACTGAGCCAGTGGTTTATCCTGAAACTAACGTACAGCCGAAACCAAGTGTAGCAGAAATGACAATCGAAGAATTAGAAGCACAAAGCAATGATTTTGACGGTGTGAATTCTTCTTCGCCTGAACTGCGTGAGCAATTAGCTGAGATGTCATTAAATCCAACTCAAGAACCTACTCACGAGAACGTGCATTTTAACTATCACGAACCAGTCGAAGTGGAAAAACCAAAACAAACCACAGGCTTTGTTCAACTTTATGTCATTTCAAATCAAAATCGTGAATTCTATGGTCCGCAGTTATCTCAATCTTTAGAAAACCTCGGTTTTATTTTTGGTGAGCGTCAAATGTATCACCGCCACTTTGATTTAAGTGTGGCAAGCCCAGTGTTATTTAGCGTAGCCAATATTGAACAACCCGGTACGTTTGATTATTACAATATGGCCGAGTTTTCAACCATGGGCGTGGTACTCTTCATGCAGCTACCATCGCCAGGTAATAATTTGGCAAACTTACGTATGATGATTCGCGCAGCGAAAACCATCGCAGAAGATTTAGGTGGCGTGGTGTTGACTGATCAGCAAGAGATTTTTGATGATGTAGCTGAGCAGGATTATTTATCTCGCATCGCATAAAACGCACGAAAAAATAACCGCACTTTGGGCGAGCCGATGGTTCGCCCATTTTAATTCAATGAGTAAACCGTTAGAGAACATTATGAGCCTTCAGCAACAAATTGATACATTACGTCAGGATCTTCGTCGTTATGAATATGAATATCATGTATTGGATAACCCAACGATTCCTGACGCGGAATATGACCGTTTATTTCATCAACTTAAAGCCTTAGAAGCCGCCCATCCGGAACTCATTACGGCAGATTCACCTACTCAACGTGTGGGCGCCAAACCGCTTTCAGGTTTTGCACAAATTCGTCATGAAATTCCAATGTTATCTTTGGATAATGCTTTTTCAGACGAGGAATTTTATGCATTCGTAAAACGTATTGAAGATCGTCTTATTCGTTTGCCTGAACCTCTTACTTTCTGCTGTGAACCTAAGTTAGATGGTTTAGCGGTGAGTATTTTGTATGTGAATGGTGTGCTGACTCAAGCCGCGACCCGTGGTGATGGGACAACGGGGGAAGATATTACTGCCAATATTCGCACGATTCGAAATATTCCCTTGCAGCTTTTAATGGACAATCCGCCTGTACGTTTAGAAGTGCGTGGTGAAGTGTTTATGCCACACGCAGGCTTTGAGCGTTTAAATCAACAGGCTCTAGAGAAAGGTGAGAAAACTTTTGCTAACCCACGTAATGCAGCAGCGGGATCGTTGCGCCAGCTTGATCCGAAAATTACAAGTAAACGTCCATTGGTATTGAATGCTTATGGTATTGGTATTGCGGAAGGGGTAGATTTGCCAAATACGCATTATGAGCGTTTGCAATGGCTGAAGTCTATTGGGATTCCGGTAAACCCAGAAATCCGTTTATGTAACGGCACAGATGAAGTATTGGATTTTTATCGTGATATTCAAAATAAACGCAGTTCTCTTGGCTACGATATTGATGGCACCGTGCTGAAAATCAATGATATTGCGTTACAAGAGAAATTAGGTTTTATCTCAAAAGCACCGCGTTGGGCAATTGCTTATAAATTCCCTGCACAAGAAGAATTAACTCGCTTAAATGACGTGGAATTCCAAGTAGGCAGAACGGGGGCAATTACTCCAGTAGCCAAATTAGAGCCTGTATTTGTGGCTGGGGTAACAGTAAGTAATGCTACATTACATAACGGCGATGAAATTGAACGCTTGGACATTGCGATTGGTGATACAGTGGTCATTCGCCGTGCGGGAGATGTGATCCCTCAAATTATCGGTGTATTGCACGACCGTCGTCCAGCGGATGCGAGACCGATTATTTTCCCTAAAACTTGTCCTGTATGTGATTCGGCTATTGTTCGCATTGAAGGCGAAGCAGTAGCACGTTGTACGGGCGGTTTGTTCTGTGCCGCACAGCGTAAAGAAGCGCTTAAACACTTTGTTTCTCGCAAAGCCATGGATATTGATGGCGTAGGGGGGAAATTAATCGAGCAGTTGGTGGATCGTGAATTAGTTCATACACCGGCCGATTTATTTAAGTTAGATTTAACGACGCTAACCCGTTTGGAAAGAATGGGCACAAAATCAGCTGAAAATGCCTTAGCGAGCCTTGAAAAAGCAAAAAATACGACGTTGGCTCGTTTTATTTTTGCTTTAGGGATTCGTGAAGTGGGTGAAGCAACGGCATTGAATTTAGCAAATCATTTCAAAACCTTAGAAGCTTTGCAAAATGCAGATTTAGAAGCCTTACAGCAAGTGCCTGATGTGGGCGAAGTAGTGGCAAATCGTATTTTGGCGTTTTGGCACGAACCACATAATGTGGCGGTAGTGAATGATTTAATCGCTCAAGGCGTACATTGGGAAACCGTGGAAACCAAAGAAGTGACAGAAAACCGCTTTAAAGGCAAAACGGTTGTATTAACCGGAACCTTAACTCAAATGGGACGTAATGAAGCTAAAGCCTTATTACAAGACATGGGCGCGAAAGTGAGCGGCTCGGTTTCAGCGAAAACGGATTTTGTGATTGCTGGTGATGCAGCCGGTTCTAAACTGACAAAAGCACAGGAATTAGGTGTTACCGTTCTAACGGAGGAAGAGTTCCTTGCAGAAATTCAGTCATAATTAAACGGTTAGAAAACAAAATGGGGCGTAGATGAATACGCCCCATTTTTTATCTCAAAAATACGCTCAAAATTGACCGCACTTTAGCCTGCCACAGCCGGTAGGTAACCTGCTTGAATTAAGAATGGCACGATCATAATCGCCACACCAATGACTAATGCAATCACTAAAGTCACATTACCACCGATTACACGATAAGGCAGAGTTGGATTCGCTTGACGTGTTTTCCATGCTAGTCCAATAGGTAAAATTAAGCAATAGAATGCACAGAGTAAACCCGCATAGCTTAATGCGGCAATAAAACCTTCAGGATAATACAAGGCGAATGCAAGTGGTGGAGTAAATGCTGCAACAGTCAGTGTTAAACGGTTGTGTGGCAATTTGTAACGTTTAAATAAATCGCCTAAACCTTCAAATACTCCTAGCATCACACCTAGGAAAGAAGTAATTAATGCAAGTGCAGAGAACACACGCACGATTTCACCCATAATGTGGGAGTTCGTGATTTGACGTGTTGCATTGACTAAGCCGTTAAGGGTTGGATCCGCTTGCAACACTTGCACAAATTCATTTTGACTTAATACACCGTGAGTTGCTAATTGCCATACTAAATAAGCTACAAGTGGAATGGCTGTACCGATTAAAATGGCTTTACGGAATTGAGTGACACTGCCATCTAAATAGCTATTTACGCTACCCATAATGATGTGGAAGCCAAAAGAGGTAAAGAAGATAGGTGCCGCAGAAATCACGAAAGCATAATCTAAAGGCAAGGCCATCAGGTTATCGACAGACACTTTTGGTAACATCATAAATAACACGAAAGCAAAGGCGATTAATTTGCCGATAAACAGAATACGAGTGGCGCCATCAACGCCTTTTGTACCCATAACCACAAAGGCACCGAGTACGACAGTAAATAAAATGATTGAAAGTTCGGAGGAAAGACTTTCAAAGCCAAAAGCCGTTGGTAAGCCAGATAATAATGAACCGCCTCCGGTGATGTAGGCCGCTGAAAGGGCATAAAGTAAAATGAGCAAACTAAAGGTGGCTAAGACTCGCCCAGTGATACCAAAGTATTTTTCAGCGAGAGTCGCTACGCCATCATTCAGGCGATCGGCTGTTTGATACACTTCAACAAAAAGTAAACCGCTGTAAACTAAAAGCGCCCATAAGCCGACTAATAATAAAACGGTGTAACCAAAACCAATTCCGGCAGAGGTTAATGGCATCGCGAGCATCCCCGCCCCGATGGTCGTGCCTGCAATAATTAAGGCACTGCCGAATGTTTTGTTCTTTAGCATAAAATTGTCCTCCGAGTATAAAATTGAAAAATGAGGTTAAAGCTGACCGCACTTTTCTTTGTAATGATAGCGGCAAACCGAAAGATA
>JAHZCF010000110.1 GCA_019423005.1 Haemophilus sp. | reverse complement strand
TCTTGCTTTCGACCAATGCGGTGTTGCCTGCACGTTTTTATGGTTCAGAGCAGGAATATCGCTTATATAACATCACCGCAACCGCCTTTTTTCAATTGAGTTTATTCTATTTAATGCTGTTGCATTTCTTACTGGCTTACAATGCTAAACATAATACGCTTCCAAGTATTCTGGTATTTTTAATGTTATGTATCGGATTAATTTCAGGGCGTACATTCCTTCTGTTATCGGTTGTGAGCATTTTAGTGTATTTCAAATGGCGTTATGTTCCATCACTCATTGCATTCGCTGTTTTAGTATTATTATTGGCCTATTTCTTACCAGAAAATCCTTATGTGGCCCATGCTTTAGAACCTGTGATTAATTTATTACATGGTGCAGGATTTGTCAGTTCGTCAACGGATACCTTGATGAAAAACCACCTCTTTATGCCAACACTCAAGCAGTTCATTTATGGCGATGGCATGTATATGACTGGTGAGTTAGAAGTCGGTCGTTATTATGGGCATACGGACTCTGGTTTCTTACGCCAAATTCTTTATGGTGGTGTGTCTTATGCTTTAGTGTGTTTTGCCGTGACATTCTATTTTGTACGCAAAGTTGCCTTAAACTGGTTTGATGGTAGCTGGAAATTTATTCTTTCTGCTTTCGTGATTTTGGCATTCTGTAACATCAAAGCAGACACCTTTGCTTTCCCGGGCATTATGTTTGTCATGCTGATGTTCTTATCGCTTTTTGGCACTCACGGTAAACAACTTATTTTATTTAAACAAAAGGAGCCGAAAGATGTTTAGTATCATCGTGCCTTCTTATAATCGCAAAGAAGAAATTCCTGCTTTATTGGAAAGTTTAACCAAGCAGACCGCCTATAATTTTGATGTGGTGATTGTGGATGATTGCTCAAAAGAACCCGTTGAAGTAACACAATCATATCCATTTGCAGTTAAAGTGATTCGTAACGAAACCAATCAAGGGGCGGCAGAAAGCCGTAATATCGGGGCAAGAAATGCCGGTAGTGAATGGTTGTTATTCCTTGATGATGACGATCGTTTTGCAAATGATAAATGTCAGAAATTAGCTGATGTGATTACCGAGCATACCGATGTTAACTTTGTTTACCATCCAGCTAAATGTGAAATGGTGAATGAAGGTTTTAGCTATGTGACTAACCCGATTGAGCCGCAAGAGATTAGCGTAGAGCGAATTTTACTGGCAAATAAAATCGGTGGTATGCCGATGATTGGGGTGAAAAAAGATCTGTTTTTAAAAATTGGTGGATTATCGACCGCACTTCGTTCCTTGGAAGATTATGATTTCTTGCTGAAGCTTGTACAAGATCCAACGTTTAAGCCGTACAAAGTGGCAGAGCCGTTGACTTATTGTACGTTCCATACCAAGCGTTCTAGCGTATCAACAGATACCACTAATACGCAAAAAGCGATTGATTATATCCGTGAACATTATGTGAAAACGGCAGAACAAGAAAAGAATTTTGCCATCAACGCACAATATATGTTGGCTTACCCACATATTATGAATTTATCCCGTAAAGCGGCTTTTTACTATTTTGAAATTTTTAAATTAACGAAAAGTATTAAGCAGCTAGTCATTGCCTTTGTGGTTTTAATTTCACCTAAATTGGCAATTAATTTGAAGCGATTTATGTAGATAACTTATTAGATAGAGAAGTATGAAATTTTCAGTTTTAATGTCCTTATACATTAAGGAAAATCCACAATATTTAAGAGAATGTTTTGAAAGTCTAGTGGCTCAAACCCATCCTGCAGATGAGATCGTGTTGGTATTTGACGGCGCTGTCACACCTGAATTGGAAGCCGTGGTTTCTGAATTCGAAACAAAATTACCTTTAAACTTAGTGAAATTGCCAAAAAATTTAGGGTTAGGTAAAGCGCTCAATGAAGGATTGAAACATTGTTCACACGATTGGGTATTCCGTATGGATACCGATGATATTTGTGTGCCAGAGCGTTTTGCAAAACAAGTGGCGTTTATTGAGCAACATCCGGATACGATTATTTTCGGTGGGCAGATTGCTGAGTTTGGCGAAAATATTCAAGACATCGTGGCATATCGTAACGTACCGACTGATGCACAAGATATCGTTAAATTTACGCAAAAACGTTGTCCGTTCAATCACATGACGGTGGCGTATCAAAAAAGTGCGGTCATTAATTGTGGTGGATATGAAGATTTACAGGAAGATTATTACCTGTGGATTAAGCTCATAGCACAAGGACAAAAAGTGGCAAACTTGCCAGATATTTTAGTTTATGCCCGCGTGGGCAATGGCATGGTAGGGCGTCGTCGAGGTTTAAACCAAGCGAAAGCAGAATGGCGTTTATTTAAATTGAAACATCGCTTAGGTATTCAAGGTTTATTTTCTGGCCTATTCACCTTTGCCTTGCGTTCAGGTTCTCGCTTATTACCAACCTCATTATTGAAAGCTGTTTATAACCAATTTTTACGCAAATAATGCGATATTTTGATAATTAAAAAAGGAAAAGAAATGAATTTAATCTCAACGTTAAAAATGACTGCATTATCGACCGCGCTTTTATTGGCGGGTTGTTCAAGTAATACGACAACAACGACAACGTCATCCACTAAAAGTATTCCGTCAGTAAGCAGTAATGCTGTTTATAGCAAACCAAGAACTTTAGATAACTTTAATGATTATGTTCAGTTCTTAAAAGGTAAAGCGGCTGCTGAAGGCGTATCGTTGTCAGTATTGAATGCACAAAATAATATTCAATATATGCAAAAGGCTGTAGATTTGGATCGTGCTCAAGCGGGTAGAAGTCAGCGTAATGCGGATCAACCACAGTTACCGAATCCAAACGGTACAACGAATTATTTGAATAAAGTACTGACCCAAAACAAAGTGGATATTGCCGAAGAGCGTTATTGGGAAGTCCAAGCGCCATTACAACAAGCAAGCCAACGCTATGGCGTTCAACAAGAATATATTCTTGCTTTATGGGGTATGGAAAGTAGTTTTGGCTATTATCAAGGTAGCTATGATGTACTATCAGCTTTAGCCACATTAGCCTTTGATGGCAGACGTGAAGCCTTATTTAGCAAAGAATTTGTGAATGCGATGAAGATGTTAGAACGTGATCATATTCAACGCCACAGAATGTTAGGTTCTTGGGCGGGTGCAATGGGGCAAACCCAATTCATGCCAAGTGCATTCTTAAATTATGCAGCAGATGGCAATAATGATGGTGTGAAGGACATTTGGACGAACCAATTTGATGCGTTTGCTTCAATTGCAAATTATCTCCACACTGTAGGTTGGGATAACAAATTGCCTTGGGGTGTAGAAGTAACATTAAATCAACCATTAGATTTATCGCTTTCTGGTATTGAGAAGAATAAAGCACGTTCACTCAGCGACTGGCAGTCTAAAGGTGTCACTTTAGCGAGCTTTAGCCAACAAGAACAAGATAAACTTGCCGCGCTTTCGCAAGCCGATCTTTGGCTAGTTCGCCCAGATAAAGAAGTTGGGCGTGCATTCTTAGTCTCCAATAACTACCGCACGATTTTAGATTGGAACAAATCAAATTACTTCGGCGTGAGCATCGGTATGTTTGCTGATCGCATTAAGATGGCCACCGGCTTGTAGAAAATTATTTTCCTTTTATAATCCAACAAAGCTTTGTTGGATTATTTTTTATCTATAATTTGAATATTTGGAGAACATGATGCAAAAAAAATGGCTTTCTATTTTACTGTTTGCACCTTTGATGCAGAGTAATTATGCATTGGCTGATCAAGCAGCAAAAAAAGAATTGGACTATAAAGCACTGGGTGAAGTGCTGTTTTTTGATAAGTCTATTTCTTTTAATAAAACACAAAGTTGTTCGACTTGCCATAGCCCAGATACCGCCTTTGTGGATCAACGTAAGAATTCTGCAAATCAAATGGTCTCAGAAGGGGATAATCCTCATCTTCATGGTAATCGCAATGCCAATACTGCGCTTTATGCGATGTTCTCTCCGGATTTTCATTTTGATAAAAAAATTAAAGATTATGTAGGCGGACAGTTCTGGGATGGTCGAGCGAAAGATTTAGCTGAGCAAGCAGGTGGGCCACCAGTAAACCCTGTGGAAATGGGCATGCCGGACAAAAAAGCCATTGTTGAACGTTTAAAAGCAGATCCGACCTATTACAAACCTATTACGGATCTTTATGGTGAAAGCATTTGGGCAGATACCGACAAGATTTATGCCATCATGGAAAAAGCCATTGGCGAGTTCGAAAAACAGGAATTATTTGCGCCATTCTCTTCAAAATATGATCGAGCTTTAAAAGGTGAAGCAAAATTGACCGCACTTGAAGCCGAAGGTAAGGCATTATTTTTTGATAAAACACGCACAAATTGTAGTAACTGCCACCAATCAAGTGAAGCGAATTCAGTAAAAGAAACCTTTACGAATTATCGTTATTACAATATTGGCGTACCAAGTAACCAAGAATTAATTAAGCACAATAAATTAGCTGCAGATTTTGTAGATAATGGACTATTGGATAATCCGATGGTGAAAGGTGATAAAAAGCAAAAAGGTAAATTTAAAGTACCAACTTTGCGTAACATTGGTGTCACTGCGCCTTATATGCATAACGGTGTTTTCCGCGATTTAAAAACCGTTTTACTATTTAAAGACAGTTTCAATAATCCTAATCGTAAAGTGAATCCTGAAACAGGGAAAGCGTGGGATAAAGCCGAATATGCTCAAACCATTAATCCTGATGTTTTAAAAGCAAAACCGCTAACAGATGAAGAGATTAATGCGTTAGAAGCATTCTTAAAAACGTTAACTGACGAAGCTTACGAAGAATAATTAAACGCCTGAGTTGAATTTAGCAATCGTTTTCGCTATTATTCGTATTAATAATTATTATCATTTAAATTATTTGATTTTACTCAGGAGATTTTTCTTATGAAAAGACGTTTTTCAACTTTAGCGATTGCCACTATTCTTGGTTTAACTGCAGGTTTTGCCAATGCTGATCCCGTGAAAGTAAAAGATATACTTGATCGTGAAGTCACTGTTGATTTACCGGCAAAACGCGTGGTGCTTGGTTTCTATTACCAAGATTATATGGCAGTTGGTGGTGATAAAGCGTTAGATAACGTTGTCGGTTTTTCTAAGAAAGTATGGTCTTCTTGGGCTCCAGCAAGCTGGGAGTTATTTAGTAAAGCTGTGCCAAAATTGAATCAACTAGATGATGTGGGTGAAGTAGAGGAAGGCACATTCTCTGTGGAAAAAGTGCTTTCATTAAACCCTGATCTTTTAGTCTTAGCTGATTGGCAGTACGAAATGCTAGGATCTGATTTAGATGCTATCAATGAAGCGGGTATTCCAATTGTTGTATTAGATTACAACGCTCAAACCTTAGATAAACACATCAAATCAACGGAAATTATTGGCCAATTGACGGGGCAGAAAGATCGTGCCGCGAAAATGGCGAAAGAATACAAAGATATCGTAGAATATATTCAAACGACGGTTAAAAATGCAAAATTAGCAAAACAACCGAAAGTGTATGTAGAGTTCGGTCGTGGTGGCCCAGCTGAACAAGGGATGACATTCTTCTCAAGTATGTGGGGCTCAATGATTAGCCTTGTAGGCGCAGAAAACGTTGCTCCTGCAGAAATTGGTAAATGGGGTACATTAGCTGCTGAAAAAGTATTAGCCGCGAAACCGGATGCGATTATTATTACAGGCCGTGAAACTGAATTGAAGAAAAATCAAGACGGTATGGTAATGGGCTTTGGTATTGAAAAAGCGGAAGCGGAACGTCGTTTAAATGCATTCAAACATCGTGCCGGATGGGCTGAATTACCGGCAGTGAAAAATAATCGTGTTTATGCAGCCTATCATGCGAACTCTCGTACTTTATCAGACAGTGCTTCTGTTCAGTTTGTAGCTAAAGCGGCTTATCCTGATCTGTTTAAAGATTTAGATCCGCAACAAACTTACTTAAACTTCTATAAAAACTACTTACCGGTAACACCGGAAGGTACGATTTATCTTTTCCCTGAAACTAAATAAGGGAAACGTTAATCAATGAAAAACAATTCTGTTGTAGCAGATATTGTGGCTAACCAGCGTAAGCTTGAACGCAAACGCTGGTTTGTTATTTTATCTTTTCTTGTGATTGGCGTGGTCAGTCTTATCCTTGATGTGATGACAGGCCCCGCGATGCTATCCGTGTCGGAAGTCGTGAATGCGTTATTCAGTATCGGTGAAGTCGATAAAATGACAAACAATATTGTGCATAATTTACGTTTACCCATGGCATTGATGGCGCTTGTAGTGGGGGCAACATTGGCTGTTGGTGGGGCCGAGATCCAAACCTTATTAAATAACCCGATGGCGAGTCCTTATACTTTAGGATTGGCTGCTGCGGCTGGTTTTGGTGCTTCTATTGTGATTGCTTTCGGGAGCTTTGGTTTGCCCGTACAAGTTGCCGTACCAATAGGCGCGTTTGTCATGACTATGCTCGCCTCTGGAATTCTTTTCTTGTTCGCGTCTAAACGTCGTTTTAATTCTGAAATGCTCGTGTTGGTAGGGATTGCATTACTCTTTATTTTCCAATCCTTACTTTCATTGGTGCAATTTATTTCGGCTCCTGAAGTCTCGCAACAAATCCTATTCTGGTTATTTGGTAGTTTAAATAAAGCCACGTGGCAGAGCTTAATCATCATTATTGTCGTCACCACAATTTGTGTCACATTACTTTCAAAAGAGCTTTGGAAATTGACCGCACTTCGTTTAGGCGAAGATCGTGCAGCGAGTCTTGGCATCAATTTACAAGTATTACGTATTAAGGTTTTAGTTCTTGTCGCTATGATGACGGCGACGGCAATTAGTTTCGTGGGCGTGATTGGCTTTATCGGCTTAGTTGCTCCACATGTTGCTCGAATGTTGCTTGGTGAAGATCAACGTTTCTTCTTACCGGGCGCAATGTTAGTCGGTGCCGCATTCTTATCCCTTTCTTCGGTATTATCCAAAGTCATTATCCCTGGTGCATTATTCCCGGTGGGGATTGTTACCTCGTTTATTGGGGTGCCTTTCTTCTTTTGGATTATTTTAAATAACAAGCGGGGACAATAATGTTAGAATTAAAAAGTCTTACGGTAAAACGAGGTGATCTCACCGTTGCGGACCACATTAATGTCCGTTTTGAAGAAGGTAAAGTTTATACGGTACTAGGACCAAACGGCACGGGAAAATCCTCCATGCTGAAAACCATTTTTGGTGAATTGCCACATGAAGGAATAATTACCTATCAAGGCAAACAGCTAGAACGGACGAAATTAGCGGATTGGCGTAAACCAATTGGCTATATGCCTCAAGATAGCCGAGTAGATGCAAGCTTGACCGCACTTGAAGTTGTCCTTTTGGGACGAATGGATAGTCTAACGATGCGAGTGAGCGATGAGCTTCTCACTGAAGCAGCAAGTATTATGGCACAATTAGGCATTGGTCATTTAGCCCATCGTGATATCCTTAACCTTAGTGGCGGACAGCGTCAAATGGTGATGTTTGCCCAGGTTTTATTACGTGAGCCACAAATTTTAATGTTGGACGAGCCGGTGAGTGCGTTAGATATGCATCATCAGCTTAATCTATTAGAAGAAGTTTACACCTATACGAAACAGAAAAATCTGATTACTATAATGGTATTACATGATTTAAGCCTTGCCGCTCAATTTTCAGATGAGTTGATTTTACTTGGTGAAGGTAAAGTGCAAGGTGTCGGCGATGCTCATCATGTTTTACAAGTCGAAACCATTAATCGTTTATATCGTGTAAACGTTGAATTATTACAATGTAGCGCAGGTTTGCCAGTGGTTCGTCCACAACGTAAATCAGCACATTCTTAAGAAGGAAATGAAAATGAAAAAAATCGCACTTGCAGCATTATTAGGATTAAGTTTTGCTGCTCAAGCCGCACATTATGACATCAAAATGTTGAATTCAAACAGTGAAGGCTCAATGGTTTTTGAACCAGGTTATTTAAAAGTACAACCGGGTGATACGGTGACATTCCGTGCAGAAAATAAAAGCCACTTTGTACACAGCAAAGCGATTCCTGAAGGTGCACAAAAATTCCAATCTGAAGAAGATCAGGAACTCACGATCACTTTAGATAAAGAAGGTGTTTATGTTTATACTTGCCCAGTACACCGTTCAATGAATATGAATGGTGTGATTCAAGTGGGTGATAATCTACCAAACAAAGAACAAGCAGAGAAAGTGGTGAAAGACCTTGAGAAAAAATCCATGACGAACAAAGGTCGTCTTGAAAAATATTTTGCTCAAGTAAAATAATTATTGAAATCGATGCGCCAGTTTAATGATTGGCGCATCTTCTTTATGCTTAAACCAGTCATTATTTACCATGCTTACGATTACCACTTGCAAAACTTATCCTTCAGCCCCTCAAAATCTTATCTCTGTACAAACACAACTTTCTAATCAAGGTATTCCTACTCAATTTTTACCTTGGCAAGAAACATTACAGAGCCATTTTATTCTGCCTTTAGCCGCATGGGATTATGCAAATTTTTATGATGAATTTACTCAATGGATTAAACAGTATAAGAATGCGTTCATCAATCCTGCGGAATTAATGTTGTGGAATAGTCATAAAGGCTATCTATGTGATTTGCAGAATTGGGGTGTCAATGTTATCCCAACCCTTATTTGTTCACCAAAAACATCTGAAATTTTGACCGCACTTGAAAGCCAAGATTGGCCTGAATTTGTCATTAAACCTGCTGTAGGGCAGAGTGGTAATTTGGTAACAAAACTCAAACAAGGTGAAGCATTACCCAATCTTTCTGCGTATGGTGAGCAAGTTGTGTTACAGCCCTTTATTCCTGAAGTGGCGACAAATGGTGAAACCAGTCTGATTTTTTTCAATGGTGTATTTAGTCATGCTATTCGCCGACAGCCACCTCAAAATGAATGGCGAGCAAATTCACAATATAAAGTTGAAATTATCCCTGTAGAGGTTGATAGTCATATCATTGAAACAGCACGTCATGTTTTACATAAATTGCCAGAAATGCCTATCTATGCACGAGTAGATGGAACGATTATTCACAATCAATTTCTATTGAATGAATTAGAATTGATTGAGCCCGCATTATATTTAGATCGTTGGGAGGGGGCGACAGAGCGATTTGTGGATGTGTTGAAAAGTAGAATACTAAAATAGGAAAATAAAAAAAACCTTACTTGTTACAGTAAGGTTTTTTCATCTTCAACGATTAATTATTTTGCAGCTGGAGCAGCTGGTGCTGCAGGTGCAAATTTTTGTGCTAAATCAGCGCCGTCTTTTTGTAATTTAGCTACTGCAGCTTGTAGTTTTTCAACTTTAGCTTGGTAAGCTTTAGTTTGTTCTTCAGTTGGTGCTTTAGTTGCTAAGTTTAATTGATCAACTAATAACTCGCTTGATAATGCAAGCACTTCTTTATTTTGATCTTTGATGCTTTTAACTGAAGGTGAAGCAACTTCTAATTTATCTAAGCTTGCGATAGTATCTTCAACAGTTTTGTTGAAAGTTTTGATTGCTTCTTCAATTTTCTTCTCATCTTTTGCTTGAACCGCAGCAGTTAAATCAGATTGAAGTTTTTGTTGTGCAGCCATTTGAGCTTGAGCTTGGCTTGCATTCCATTCAAGTAATTTGTTGTAGTCAGCTTGCTCTTGAGCAGGCGTTGCTTCAGCAGGTTTAGCCGCTTCAGCTGGTTTTGCTACTTCTTGTTTAGCTTCTGGTGCTGGCTGAGTTGTTTCAGGTTTTGCTGGAGCTGGTTTATCTGCTGGTTTATCACAAGCAGTTAAGAATAATGCAAATAATGCAGTTGCACTGATTTTAGTAAATTTGTTCATAAACAATCCTTTATTGATATATAAAAAATTTCTTAGCTTATAAAAACTAAGCCCTTTCTAAGACCTTACATTTTAAAATTAGTTTAAAAAAATTTCAAAAACTATTTTAGTGTTTGAATATATTCACTTAAATTATGAATATCTTGCTCACTTAAACGTTGTTTTGCAGGGCTTCCTGCACCAGTAATATTTCCCGCTTTTCGTTCTGAAAGTGCGGTTGAAATTTCTTCTGGTTTTAGTTGATTAATAATTTTTGATTCACCCATTGCTGGTTTTTCGCCTTGTTTCCCATGACAAGTAGCACAAGAGCGTTTATATACCTTTTCTGCTTTCACTAAATCAGCTTCGGCAGAAAGCGCGGGTGTTGCAAATAAAAAGCTTAAAACGGGTAAAAGTGTAGAGAGTAAGTAAATTCGTTTTTGCATTTTGGCTAGCCTTTAAATAATTTATCTAAATCTGCAGCAGGAATTACCCCTTCATATTTAGCCTGAATATTGCCTTCAGATGTAATCACAAAGCTTGTTGGCGTGCCAATAAGCTGATAGCGTTCCGCTGTGATTTTTAATTGGTCTTTGATAACTGGCAACGTAAGCTGACGTTTGGCAACCACGGCTTTGGTGTCCACTTTATCGCCATCTACGTTAATGGCGATGAGCTGAACTTTATTTGGATTAGCTTCAGCCAATTTTTCAAATTCTTTTAATTCAGCGACACATCGACCACAGGTTTCAGACCAGAATGTCAGTAGACGAGTACCTTTCCAATCATCAAGCTTTACTTCTTTACCTTGTAAATCATAGGCTGCAATATCTGGTGCTTTTTGACCAATTGCAGCAACCTCATCTTTACAAGAAACACTGCCGAAAATGACCGCACTTATGGCGAGTAGTTTTACGAATTTATTTTTCATTAATGTCCTCTTTTACAAATTTTCCGTGATGGAGATAAATAACACGATCGGTTAACTCACCCAATTCAGGATTGTGTGTAACCATAACGATGGTTCGACCTTGGCGATTTAATTCTTGTAGTAAATCTAGTACAAGCGTTTCATTTTTTTCGTCGAGGTTACCCGTAGGTTCATCGGCAAAAATGACTGGTGGTTGGTTCACCAACGCGCGAGCAATACATACCCGTTGTTGTTCCCCCCCAGAAAGTTGGCTTGGACGGTGATCTATACGATGACCCAATCCTACTTGTTCGAGTACCGCTTTAGCCGCTGCTTCATCAATCACACTGTGATAATGCTGAGCCAGCATCACATTTTCAAGTGCGGTCAAATAAGGAATTAAATGGAATTGTTGAAAGACTAAACCAATTTTTTCTGCACGGAAACGCTGACGACCGATTTCATCTAGTTGTGCCGCATCGACACCATCTAAAATGACTTTACCTTCACTAGCTGTATCTAAGCCAGTCAGAATATTCATCAGCGTGGTTTTACCAGAACCTGATGCACCCATTATCGCAATAAATTCACCTTGGCGAATTTGAATATTAATATCTTCTAAAGCGGTGACTTGCCCGAATCGTTTATATAAATGTTGCGTTTCAATTACAAATTCACTCATTTTATTCCCCTTTTAACACATTTGCGGTTTGGATATTTAAAGCTCGTTTGGTTGGTACAATCACCGCAATAAAGGCAACCAATAACGATAAGACGATAGTAATTGGAATAACCGGTAGACGCATATCAATGTAAGATTTAAATACGGTTAATCCAAGTAATTGAGCCAAGATGTAGCCGAGAATCAGTCCTGCTACAATTGCACAAAGTGCAATGATCAGAATCTCGGTACTAATTTGTTTAATGATGTCGCTCTGTTTTGCCCCCAAGGCTTTTTGTAGTGCAAATTCTTTTGCTCGCTCGCCAACAATCGCAATCAACGTGGTATTCACACAAAGAGTGGCGAGTATCAAAATGACCAACGAGATTAAGCCCATCAAACCCTTAATTTTATCTAAAATCTGTCCTTCCGAAGCAGAGACTTTTCTAATCGGTCGGGCAGTCAGATCAGGTTGATGTTGCATAATATCTTGGGCAAATTGTGCGACATTACCTTGTTCATTTTTTACATTGAGCAAGGCATTATTGGCTAATCCTTCTTTATCCAACCAATTTTGGGCAAACTCTAAATTCACGATTAACATGTTGTCAGTGGCATCACCTGCCTCAACAATACCTTTTATCGTGAATTCATGTTTTTCAACCGCATTTTTAGATAGAGTTAATTTACTTCCAACACCTAAATTAAGGCGTTCTGCTAAGGTTTTCCCAATCATGGCATTGCGATCATCAAAATTCACATTAATGGCTGAGCCGGTAATTTGCCAATAAGGTGCGAGCACTCGCATATCTTCAAACCACACGCCCATAATCACAATTTTTTCTAAATCACTTCGTGCAACACCATATAAATAAGGGCTGGCAGCGGTGATAAAATTATCCGGTGCATTGTGCAGAATTTGCTTTAATTGGCGTTCTTTCATCAATCCACCATTGGCTGCACCGATGTAAAAGTTTGCCCCAAAGGTACGGAGCTCTTGGCTCATTTTAGTATTGATATCGAAATAGACCGCTGCCATTGCCGTCACAATGGACGCACCAACAGTCAGCGCAGAGAAGATAATAAATACCCGCTGTAAACGTAGGCGTAATGCTTGGAAGATTAAACGCCAAAACATACTTTTATTGGCGGCCATAGAGCACCTCCACAGGGTAAAGTTTGGCAATTCGATGGGCAGGGAACCATGTACCCACTACAGCAATTAAAATAGACAGCATCAATACGCAAGGAATTACAATCCAAGCAAAACTCAGTGGTACGCCAAATAGCGCAGCGCCAATAAATCTTGCTAAGCCCCAACCTGCAATACAACCAAGCGAACCACCGATTGAGGCACTGATAATGGCTTCACAATAAAATAATAAGGCAATTTGCCATTGATAGGCGCCTAAGGCTTTCATCAAACCAATTTCTTTTGAGCGTTCAATGATCCCTGTACTCATTAATGAGGCGATCCCCATGGCTGCGGCGATTAAGGCGGCAAGAGTAACGACTGCCAACAATAACTGGATTTTACCAATGACCACACCTTCTGAAGCTGCAACCTGCCAAATAGGGCGAACAATGGCACCAGAAATAGCTTCTTCTAACTGATGTGAAATAGATGAGACATAAGCCGTACAATACCAGCGATCGTACTCTTCAGCATCCAATGCATCGGTATTGGCACGTGCTTTACGAGAAAGATCATTTTCAGGTACGGTAAGCGCGGAGACTTTAACTGATTGAATTTTTCCTTCCAAACTCAGTAATTTTTGTACAGCATTGAGCGGCATAACTAATTGATTATCTTCAGCACCACCCGTGGATAAAATACCGGTAATTTCGACCGCACTTTGATTATCTAGCTCATTATTTTGATAGCGAAGCTGGATTTTATCATCTAGCTTTAAGCCAGTTCGTTGAGCTAACTGCTCACCAATCAATGCAGGAATAAATTCTCCTTCAGGTGTTTCAAGATCGTTGACCCATTCACCTTGCACATGCCAATACGGACTAATAATTTTTTGTCCTGTATGGTAATCATCTTCATCTGGTACAGGGATGTTATGATCAAAAAACGTACCCAGCACATTAATTTGTCCAAGTGCGGTTAATTTTTCATGAGTATTTGCGGAAAGCGTTTCCGCTTTTACATCTGCACCTAATAACGGTGCAAAACCCACGATATTATTTCGCCAGAAAATATCTTTAATATTCGGCAGTTCTTTTTCATCGAGAAAATCTTGACTACTCAAATCTGCGTTATGACTAAGTTCATCAGGCAGGGCGGCATTACTTGCAGGCTCAACTAAAATATTGGCTCCGTAAGATTTGAGCTCTTTTGCCATTTTATCGCCAATATCAATGGATACAGCCAAGAGTGCAGAGATTAAGCCCGCCGCTAAGAAAATAGTAATCACGGCCAACAGTTTACGTTTAATGCTAAAACGCCAAGATTGAAATAACATTCTTGCTAGCATTATTCCCCCTTACCTAAATATTTTTCAGGGTTATCACGGAATAAATCAAGATTTTTCTCACTTTCAAAGAAGTAAGTTTTACCTTCGTAATTATATTTGTGCTCCGTTTTAGTGTTTTTCATTTGGGTACCACTAATCGGATCTTTTACATCGATTTCAACAATCGTGCTAAATAAATTTAACCCTTCTTCTAAGCTGGTTCGATTAATGAGAATTTCAGTCTCAGTTTGTTGCCAATCTTCAATTGGTACAGGATTACAGCCACCCGGTTTACCAATAGATGGAATAAACATATGTACACCGCAACCAACACAAACCACTTGGTTACCTTCCATCACATAACCTTGGTCACCACAAAGCAAGCAGGCATCAAATACCGCAGCTAGACTCAATTTATCTGGTTGACGATTAATGACAAAGAAACGCACGGCTTTACCGTCATCAGCAATCCAAACAAAACGATGCAATTTGCCATCTTTTACTTGTTCAATTGGAATATGGACTTGTTGCTTTTCATCTAAGGTCAGAGGAATAGCTTCTGAAAGTTGTGGTGGACGAGAAGCAATCTGCTCCCAATAAAGCTGCGTGGCAAAAATAATTGCTACGGCCAAATATCCCCACCCAAGTAAGCGAGAGGAAGTACGCAATGCGGCCAATTTTTGGCGTTTTTCAATGGGTTCTTGTGTCGCATTAACTTGTTGCTTGCGTGATAAATGAATTTTGCCGTAGAAGATGGTAAGTACAACGAAGAATAAGGCGGCACAGATGTAATTTAACCAGCGAGTTATTTCGCCTGATTTCGCAACAAAGCTTAAACGTAGTTTGGTGAGTTCAAGCACTTGAAGCTTCATTAAAATTAATAAGAGTTCACCGATAAGTGGCACAAGCAAGCAAACTAAGAGAAGGCTAATGGCACCTTTTAAAAGTGCGGTTGATTTTTGTTGTGTTTTTACCGCTTGTTTTAGAAGTAAATAGATCCAGCCTTGTAAGCATAAACAAAAAACAAAGGCAAAAATGACCGCACTTATATGTAAGATCGAATCGGTATTGATAACATCAGTAGAAACGAGAGCGGTAATGTTGGGATCTTTTGCCCAGAAGCTTCCCGCGATGAGCATTAATACCGTTTGCCAAAAGGCAGGTAAGCGACCTTTGCCGAAAATTAAACATAAGGCAAAGATAATCAATAGCGCCAATATCACTGTATTGACGATTAAATTGGTTATTTGTCCCGAAGGTAAACTAAGGCGCAGTACGATACCGGCAATAAAACCGAATAGGCTAAGCCAAATTATTTTTTTTGCACTTACAGTGGATTGTTTACTGTGATAAACACCGAGCAATAATGAAAAAGGTAAAAGTGCTTGAAGGAAAAAAGTAAAAAAATAATTCATAGTTTGATCATTTAATGGGATAAAACAGACGATATTTTAAGGTTAAATTAAATGCTATTGCCTTCCCCTGAAATACAAGGGAAGGCAAGTCGGTAAAATCGATGTTTACCTGAGATTATTTGATGCCAGTGAATTTGAATTCATAGCTAACATCAAATGGTTTCCACCAACGACCTACACCCGTTTCAGAGTCGGTATGACGGTGCATACCCGCTTTTGATGGTGGGTCGATGTGGTAAGTTAATTTATAGTTACCCACACCCATCATTTTCACGTTAGCGCCGTAGTGAGGACCATCACCTGCCACCATTGGCATGAACGTACCTTCTTGTTTTTCACCGGTATCGGTATTCACTAAAGTGTAGTTGATGGTTAAGTAAGGCATCCATTCACCATCACCAAAGCCATTTTTGTTACCTTTTACTGCGTGGATATCCGCTTCTAAGTGGATATCTGATTTCGCAGCAGGTAAACCCATGCCACGTGGTTCCATATCGATTGGTTTGAGATAAACCGCTGCAATTTCCATTTCATTCATGGTTACCGCTTCACCGATTGGGTACTCTTGGAATGCGTTTGCAGTAGACGCGGTGAAAATACCCGCAAATAATGCTGTTGCTAAAAGTGCTTTTTTCATTGTTTTTCTCCTAAAGGATTGTTGGGTATTACGCGGCTTTTTTGCTTTGATATTTCATAATAAACAGAGCAAATACGGCTGCGACGAGTAAGATTGCTTGTGGAATTAAGGTTTCCATATAAGGATAAATACCTAACCACGAAATTTCAGGCACACCGCTAATCAGCGTAGGCTCGAAAAGTTTGCCTTCAATGAGTTCTAAAACAGATTTACCGGCGAATACAAAGGCCATTAAGTACATAAATGAGCCTGTAAACATAAAGAAGGGTTTAAGCGGTAATTTCACCACGGTATAACGCATCACGAAGTAGCAAATGGTGAGAATAATTGCGCCGACAATGATACCTGCGAAAAGGTAGATAAAACTGACCGCACTTTTCGCATCACCCATAAGGGCATAGTAGAACAATACCGTTTCCGCCCCTTCACGATATACCGCTAAGAAGCTAGTAAGCCATAGACCGATGAGTGAGCCTGTTGTGAGGGCAGTAGAGAGTTTACCTTCTAAATAACGTTTCCAGTTTTGTGCTTCGACTTTGGATAATAACCAGTAACTCATCATAAATAGCATGACGACGGCAAAAATCATCGTAAAGCCTTCGAGCAATTCACGGTTTTGACCTGAATTTTCAAAGATAAGTTGGAAAATAAATGCGGTAACCACACTGGCAATTAACGCCACATAAACAGACTGACGAATAACCGGCAATTTATCTTGGTGGTTATTTTTAATTAAGTAAGTCACGATAGCTGCAACAATCAATAACGCTTCTAAACCTTCACGAAGAATGATTAAAAGGCTATATAAGAACATCGACCAATCACTTTGCTCTTCGCCCTGTAACATTTCAACCGCTTTAGTTAAATTCTGGTTTAAACCATCAGCTTGAGCTTGTAACTTATCACCTTGTCCAGCTTTCATTAAACTGACTAGACGAGTAAAGTAGCCTTCAAGTTCTGCTTTAAAGTTACTATCACGGGAACCCACTTTGTTTTCCATTCCTGTACTTTCAAACACGTCGAAATAGGTGTCTTGTACAGAAAGAATCGCTTTTTTGCTTTCACCTTGTTGATAGAGCGTAATAGCTTGTTGAATACGTTGGTTGATCTCTTGTTTAATCTTATTCCAATCTTGTTCTTGTTGATTATCTGTTGCTTGCTGTGCTGCATTAGATTGAACATTTTGTTCTTCACGTGTCGTTGGCAGGTTAGGCAAGTTTTCTTCAATATCTTGTAATAATTGCGTGCTTTGATAGCCAATTTCTGTGATTTGATCGGCTTGTTCACTTAAACGGATGATGTTGTAAAACTGTTGATTAATCGCTGCTGAAGTTTCTGCGGAGCGATTTTGGCGAATGGACATTTCCATTTCTGAATTTTTATAGCCATCGTATTGCGCTTGCTGGAACAATTTTTTCGCGTTAGCGAGATCACCATTTTGATACGCTTCGAGTCCTTGAGCGAGCAAATCATCAATGGTTTTAAAACTTTGTTGCCAATAAGGGGCGATCTCTTGATTATCATAAACACCATGTTGACTATCGGCATTGAGCTGATGGCCTTCAATCAATGATGGCAACACTTCTTGTAATTCTTTTTTGAGCTGATCGATTTTAGCCTGAATCTCTTTTTGTGAATTGCCTTCACCGATCATTTTACGAATCTCGCCAAAAGTTGCTTCCATTTGGTAGCTTTTTTGTGCGGAGAAATTGATACGAATTGGCCCTTCTAGATTTTCAAACACTTCAAAATAAGCCATTTGCACTTCAGTACGGGCGTCATCGGTATTGCCTTTTTGGATAAGTTGAGACGTTTTATCTAGGCGAGCCGTAATATCATCAACCCATTGTTGATAGTTATCTTGTGCAAGGAGTGAAGAAGAAAAGGCGAGTGAAAAAATTAAAAAGAAAAATCGAATAGAACGGAATAGCATCGTCTATTTACCTCATTACCTCAAATGAAATCAATTCCTATTTATAATTATCCTTTGATATCAGTGAAATGACAATAAATAATTCTAATTTTTGTGATGGAGATCAAAAAATTCACAAGAGGTGGAAATCCTAGACGGTTATTTTATGCTCAAAAGAATAAAGCGCCCTTGTTAGGCGCTTTATGGAGATATAAAAGTGCGGTCAAAAATAAGCAAGTTTATTGAGCGGGTGCTGCTTCTTCAACAGGCGCTTTATTATCTAACACATCCCATACACTTTCTTGTTTTGGTGATTCTGGTTGTTCTGGTTGTGGCGATTGCGTAGTTTGTGCAGCGGTAGCAGTCGCCGTACTCGTCGTTGGCGCAGACGCACAGAAGTTTTGATCTTTATTTGCCCAAACTGGAATTGTTCGATTACTACCACAGCTCCAACTGCCATAAGCATTGATTCCAACCCATTTAATCGTAGAAGGTTGTCCGAGTTTCAGTTTTTCAATAACCACACGGTTTAAATAATCTTTATAGATTTGTAATGCACCTGAGGCACCCGTTAATTTGGTTTCACCGTTATCATCACGACCTAGCCAAATGGTGCTAACATTTTTACCATCAATACCCACAAACCACGTATCACGGGCATCATTGGTAGTTCCTGTTTTACCCGCAAGACGAAGATCGGCATAATCATTTTGTAAGCTACGCGCAGTACCACGTTCTACGGTTTGTTGCATCGCATACAAGGTTTGATAAGCGGCTTCTCTCGGCACCACTTGATCCGGTACCGTATTGTGTTCGTAAATAATATTTCCTTGACGATCAGCAATGCTTTGAATGGTACTTAACTCAATTTTGCCACCTTGATTTGCAATGGTTTGATAGAGTTTGGTCACATCATAAGGTGAAATACTGTAAGAGCCGAGCAAGGTTGCAGGCACTTTTGGAATAGCAACATTATCCCATCCCATGGCTTTTTGTGTATCAATCACTTTGCTTAAGCCAACTTTCATCCCAATATTTACCGTTGGAATATTTAGCGAGCGAGCAAGGGCATCCATCAACATCACTGAACCGCTATATTTGCGATCGTAGTTACGAGGTTGCCAAGGTTGGCTACCTTTAACATAAATTGTGATTGGTTGGTTTTGAATTGGTGTATTTAAACGGAATTGTTCCGGATTCATCAGTGCGGTCAAATAAATGGATGGTTTTACTAAAGAACCAATTTGACGTTTTGACATTAAGGCACGGTTAAATCCGGCATATTCTGTTTGTAATCCACCGACAACCGCACGTATTTCACCTAAGTGATAATCCGCGACAATCATTGCACCTTCTAAATGTGGATTTTTAGTTTGTACTTGCAATTGATTGACCGTATTCACCACGGCATTTTCAGCTTGTTCCTGTTGTTTTAAATCCATGGTGGAAAAAATGCGTGCACCAAGTAGTGCAGAGGTTTTATTTTCCCCTAGTTGACGGCGAAGATCCGCTTGCAATGTTTGGATGAAAGCAGGGTATTTACGTGAAATCTGTCCTTTAGCTTGCACGCCTAATGGACGTTTACTCAACATCTCATAAAGCTCATCCCCAATCATTTGGTGATCAAGCATCAGTTTTAACACCACATTTCGACGATCGAGTGCATATTGTGGATTTCGCCATGGATTATAAAGGGATGGCCCTTTCACCATGCCAACTAAAAGGGCAATCTGATCTAGGCTAATTTCACGGATAGAACGACCAAAATAGAATTGGCTCGCCAATGCAAAACCGTGAATTTGGATATCACCATTTTGACCAAGGTAAATCTCGTTCAGATAGGTTTCTAAAATACGGTTTTTATCATATCGCCAATCTAATACTAATGACATCAACGCTTCATTGGCTTTACGGGTAATAGAACGTTCACTGGATAAGAACAAGTTTTTAACTAATTGCTGAGTGAGTGTACTGCCGCCTTGAACTGTTTGACCGGCTTTAATATTGGCAATCATTGCTCGCACAATACCCACAGGATTAATCCCGTTATGCTCATAAAAACGGCGATCCTCTGTCAGTAATAAGGCATCAATGAGTAATCGAGGGTAGTGCTGTAATGGAATCGCTAAACGATCTTCATTATCCGATTCCAACATGGCAATTAATTTAGGCGCAAGACGGAATTCATCAACCGCTTTTACGTTGACTAAGTCTTCAATACGAGAAAGTTTGTTATCCGTAAAACGTAAACGTAATACACGTTGTGGTTCTGGCTTGTCAGGGTAAGGGAACGCACGACGAAGTAATACAATGGTATCCTCTTCGAGTTTAAAATCGCCCGGTGCCGCAATCATAGTGGTTTGACGGTATTCGTTATCGAGTAAGATTTGAATCACTTCGTCAAAAGAAAGGTTATCAGAAAGTTTTACGCTTTCTAAACGGCTATACACTTCTGCAGGTAAACGCCAAATTTGGCCATCCATTTTGGAGCGAATTTGCCAATCCAAATAGCCACCATAAAACACGGCAAGCGTCCCTAAAGTAAAGGCTGCTTTAGCTAAAAAGATTTTACAAGAACGGCGCTTATTTGGCGCTTGTGTTTCTTGTTGTTCTGATGAGGTGTTTTCCGTTTCCGACATAATAGTTAGCTTCAGAGAATGAGGTTAAGCAATAAATTCAAAATAGGCATTAAGAAAGTGGATGAAGTCTGTTGTACCGCAGAAGGCGATACTTTCTTCATCATAATAATGGAAGTCGTCTTCTAAAATGTCATCTGTTTCAATTGCAAGATTATTGGCGCGAATCATCACTTCATCGGTATTGATAAAAAGCGTGTATTCAGAACCAATCAGCGTGACTTCATCATTATTTTTAATCTGCTCACAGGCAGAAAGTGCGGTCAAAAACGCTTGAGGATTTGACCGCACTTCTGAATTAAACCAATTGGCTAGGGCAATGTGTTCCATCGAACATTTAGCATGTACATTGCCTAGATAATGGGTAAATTGAAAATCCATGTTAGATGCTGAATGAAGAACCGCAACCACAGGTACTGGTTGCATTTGGATTGTTCACTACAAAACGAGAACCTTCCAAGCCTTCAGTGTAATCCACGGTGCCGCCAATTAAGTATTGTAAACTCATTGGGTCAATCACTAATTGCACACCGGATTTTTCAATCGTCAGGTCGCCTTCATTGACTTTATCATCAAAGGTAAAACCATATTGGAAACCGCTGCAGCCACCACCGGTAATATAAACGCGTAATTTTAATTCGTTGTTTTCTTCTTCGCTAATTAAACTTTTTACTTTATTGGCTGCCGCATCAGTAAAAGTTAGCGGTACGGCCATATCTAAATCTGACATATCTCTATCCCCACTTTCCTAAAAATAATCCTTGTATTATCTAATAACCTGTTAATTCATTCAAGATTTTTCACGGAATTAGTGCTATTATATGCGAATAAATCAGAATTAAATAAGGAGAAATAATGGGCATTCCATTAAGAACTGAAGCAGAAATTGTTAAGTTACGTGAAGCGTGTAAATTAGCGTCTGATGTCTTGGTTATGATCGAACCTTATGTCAAAGAAGGGGTGACCACAGGTGAATTGGATCGCATTTGTCATGATTACATGGTGAATGTACAAAAAGTGATTCCTGCATGCTTAAATTATCATGGTTTTCCTAAAGCAACCTGTATTTCTATAAATGAAGTGGTTTGCCATGGTATTCCAAGCGACGATAAAAAATTAAAACGTGGTGATATTGTCAATATTGATGTGACTGTGATTAAAGACGGTTATTTCGGTGATAATTCGAAGATGTATGTTGTGGGTGAAACCAATATTCGTAGCCAAAAATTGGTTGAAGCGGCACAAGAAGCACTTTATGTGGGATTACGTACGGTTAAGCCGGGTATTCGTTTAAACGAAATTGGTAAAGCGGTACAAAAATATACTGAAAGCCAAGGATTTAGCGTGGTTCGTGAGTATTGTGGTCACGGCGTGGGAACTGAATTCCACTGTGAACCGCAAGTCTTACACTATTATGCTGATGATGGCGGTGTGATTTTAAAACCGGGTATGGTATTCACCATTGAGCCAATGATTAATGCGGGTAAAAAAGAAGTTCGCATTATGGGCGATGGTTGGACGGTAAAAACTAAAGACCGTAGCCATTCTGCACAATATGAACACCAAATTGTCGTGACAGAAACCGGTTGTGAAGTGATGACCATTCGTGATGAAGAAATTGCGGAAGGTCGAATTCAACGTATAATGAATAACCTTTAAGTTCAGCTAAAAGCCTACGATAGTGGGCTTTTTTTATAATTGTTTTGTTTGTGGAATACCTATGCTTTTTCCTTATCATTTTGACTCTCCACTCACGCTAAGTGCGGTCAAAATTCAGCGTGAAAATTTGAAGGAATTGGAACGTCAGCACTTTGCTGATTATTCCGTTTTTGAGCTGATCGCTAACCGTACACAATTTTGTGATAATTTGTTAAAACAGCTTTGGCAGCAATTTGAATTAGATAAAGCTAATCTCACCTTAATTGCAGTGGGTGGTTATGGCAGACAAGAAATCTTTCCTTTATCTGACCTAGATGTTCTTATTCTTTCAAAAGAAGAAAGAGAGTCTGAAACGGAAGAAAAAATTGCTCAATTTGTGCAGTTCTTGTGGGATTGTGGATTTGACGTAGGGCATAGTGTTCGTTCTTTAGAAGAATGTGAAAAGGAAGGTAAACAAGACATTACCATTGCTACCAATTTACTTGAGTCTCGTTATTTATCGGGAGATGTGTCCCTTTTCAATGCCTTAGATGAAATATTGAAAAAGCCAGATTTTTGGGCGGTAAAACCATTCTTTGATGCTAAAGTACAAGAACAAATTGAACGTTATCAGCGTTATCACAACACCAGTTACAATTTAGAACCCGATTTAAAATACAGCCCCGGTGGTTTACGGGATCTTCATCTTTTATATTGGATCGCATTACGCCATACCGGCGAAATGACACTTGATGGCATTTTGGAAAGCGGCTTTATTTACCCGTCGGAATACCAACAATTATTAGAGAGCCAAGAATTTTTATTCAAAGTGCGGTTCGCTTTACACTTGATTTTAAAACGTTATGACAACCGCTTGTTGTTTGATC
>JAHZCF010000011.1 GCA_019423005.1 Haemophilus sp. | reverse complement strand
AAAAAGCCTTTGAAAAAGTGACCGCACTTTATCCTGAAAAATTGATTATCGTGACTCTAGGTAAAGATGGCGCGCTCTATCACTTAGAAGGTAAGAAAGATGTAATTGCCGGAAAAGCCTTACAACCGGTTGATACAACAGGCGCAGGTGATGCCTTCGTTGGTGGTCTGCTTGCAGGTCTTTCACAGCATCCAAACTGGAAGGAAAATGATGTGCTTGTGCAAATTATCCGTCAAGCCAATGCTTGTGGTGCCCTTGCTACGACAGCAAAAGGGGCGATATCTGCGCTACCCAATAAAGCACAATTAGCAGCCTTCCTAGCCAACTAAGGAGCAAAGGTACAAATTATTGTACCTTTTGACCCAATCACATTAACGAGGCACGATCACGATGATTATTTTCAATAATGGCAAATACAAAAGCATCCTAGCCGCAGAAAAAGGCGAGCTCGCAGAAATTGCTGAAACCGTGCAAAAAGACAACGATTTTCGACCGCACTTTCATATTGCCCCACCAACCGGCTTAATGAATGATCCTAATGGCTTAATCTTTGATGGTGAAAAGTATCATCTGTTCTACCAATGGTTTCCATTCGATGCAATTCACGGGATGAAACATTGGAAGCATTTAATCACAAAAGACTTCCAACATTATCAATCAGCAGATGATCTGATTCCTTGCGAGCTTTTTGAGTCTCACGGCTGTTATTCTGGTGGCGCTTTAAAAGTTGGTGACAAATTGGCCATGTTCTATACCGGCAATACTCGTCGACCAAGTGATAATCAACGCGTGCCTTATCAAAATTTAGCGATTTTTGATCTTAATGGGAAATTGCTTAGCAAACGTCCATTAATTGAAAATGCACCAGAAGGTTATACGGAGCATGTTCGCGACCCGAAACCTTATTTCACCGAAAATGGTAAAATCCGTTTTATCTGCGGTGCCCAACGGGAAAATCTCACCGGCACGGCGATTATTTTTGAAATGGACAATCTTGAAGATACGCCTCGTTTATTAGGCGAGCTTTCCTTGCCTGCTTTTGACAACAAAAACGTGTTTATGTGGGAATGCCCTGACCTATTGAAGATCGGTGATAAAGATGTGTTTATTTGGTCGCCACAAGGTAAAGATCGAGAAGCACATCAATTCCAAAATAATTATCATGCGACTTATGCTGTGGGTAAATTAACGGATTTAACCTTTGAAGCAGACTATATCGGCGAATTAGATCAGGGCTTTGATTTCTATGCACCACAAACATTTGCTGGCTTAGATAATCAAGCTTATGCTGTGCTTTTCGGTTGGATTGGTTTACCAGATTTAACTTACCCAACAGATAAATTTAAATGGCATTCAGCTTTAACTTTACCAAGAGAATTGCGTTTAGAAGGCACAAGAATTTATCAACGTCCGATTGCTAAAATATGCGAAAATCTGACCGCACTTTCAGCGTTTCATCTCAATGGAAAAGCGGATATTGCTAATTTAGATCGTGCGTATCTTAAATTTGAGGTAAATAACCAAGCCTTTGACTTAACCTTCTTCCAAAATGAAAAAGAACAATCACTGCGCCTATCTTATGAAAATGGCTTGATTTGCTTAGATCGCAGTCAAAGCGAACAAACCGAATTAATGGAGAAATTCGATACGAAACGTTTCTGCGAAATTGAAAATTTGCAGACCGTTGAAATCTTCTTTGATCGCTCAATTATTGAAATTTTCTTGAATCACGGTGAAAAAGTCATGACATCAAGATTTTTCATTGAGAACAGAGAGAATACAATAACCAGCAATCGCCCGTTAGATTTAATGATCGGTTATTTACCGGCTATTCAATATATTTAAAAGGTTTTTATGAAACAAACTCATTTCAATTTATACAAGATGAGCAAAAATGTCCTTTTTGCTTTAACGGCTTTTTCATTAGTCGCCTGTACGACAACACCAAGTGAACCGCCAAAAAATACAGAACATTGGGCAACGCTAATCAGCGAACAGGAAAATTTATATCAGATTGATAATAAATTTTACCGTAGTGAGCAATTAGAGCCGCAATCTGAAATATTATTAAATAAGTTGAATATTCACACGATTGTGAATTTACGCTTTTTTGACCGTAATGATGATAAACAAGCATTTGGTCATACTAAGATCAATTTGATTAATACCCCATTACTTACTTGGTCAATCAGCCCAGACGAAGTAGCTGATATTTTGTGGCAAATTAAACAACATCAAAAAAATGGTGCGGTTTTAGTACATTGTTATCATGGAGCTGACAGAACAGGCTTAATTGTTGCAAGCTACCGTGTGATTTATCAAAATTGGGATCTCAATGAAGCCAAACGTGAAATGCAACAAGGTCCTTACGGCTATCATTCTGTTTGGAAAAATATTGATAATTTCTTCACGCAAGAAAATATGGCTAAGATCAAAGCCGAATTAGATAAACGTTCTAACACAACAAAATAGAGAACATGAATGAAAGTGCGGTTAAAATTAACCGCACTTTTATTTCCCACTACGCTCTTTTATTAAAATTAATGACTATGTTTGTTCAACAACAAAACTCAACACCATCTAATCTTGTGGCTTTCAATTTTCTATTGATTGCCTTTTTAACGGGAATTGCATCTGCGTTTCAAACGCCGACCTTAAGTCTGTATCTCTCTCAAGAGATTCAAGTTTCACCTTTTTTTGTGGGCTTATTCTACTCAGTGAATGCCATTATTGGCATTATCTTGAGCCAAATTCTGGCGAAATATTCTGATAAGCAAGATGATCGTCGCAAAGTGATGATTGTATGCTGCTTAATTGCCGTGCTTGGCTGTCTGATTTTTGCTTATAGCCGAAATTATTATGTGTTAATTATTATCGGCACAACGCTATTAGGGCTAGGTTCATCCGCTAATCCGCAATCTTTTGCTTTAGCGCGAGAATATGCTGAAAGCAGTCATCGTGAAGCGGTGATGTTCACCACAATTATGCGAACTCAAATCTCATTGGCTTGGATTGTTGGGCCGCCGCTTTCTTTTTTCATTGCGTTAAACTGGGGCTTTGATTACATGTATTTGGTGGCAGGTTCTGCCTTTTTACTTTGTGCAGGCGTCAGCAAATTATTGCCGAAAATTCCTCGTCAAAGTGCGGTTAAAAATCAAGAGATTTTAGACAATACGCCACCAAGAAAAAGTGTGATTTACTTGTTCATCGCTAACCTATTACTTTGGACCTGTAACAGCATGTATCTCATTAATATGCCATTATTTGTGATTAATGAATTACATTTAGACAAAGAACTGGCCGGAACATTAATGGGGACGGCTGCTGGCTTGGAAATTCCTGTGATGATTTTTGCGGGCTATCTCACCAAATATTTCAGTAAAAAGCGCTTGATGATGATTGCTTTAGTTTCAGGTCTCGCCTTCTATTCAAGTTTATTATTCGCTGAGCAAACTTGGCAGCTTATCGGATTGCAAATGCTTAATGCGATTTTTATTGGTATTACTGCTACCATTGGCATGGTGTATTTCCAAGATTTAATGCCGACTAAAATGGGCACAGCCACTACGCTATTCAGTAATGCAGCAAAAAGTAGTTGGATTATCGGAGGGCCTATTGCGGGCATTATTGCGGAAATCTGGCATTACAACTCTGTTTTTTATGTCGCTGTGGCACTAATTTTTATCAGCGTAGGCTGTATGTGGAAAGTCAAATCGGTTTAGTGAAAATGAAAAAGAGCAGTCAATTTTGACCGCTCTTTTACTTTACATTATCTTAGCGCCACGCTTTGAATTGATTAATCAATCCATTGGTTGAGCTATCATGGCTTGTCACTTTCTCTTTGTCTGCCAATTCAGGAAGAATTCGATTTGCTAATTGTTTACCTAATTCCACGCCCCATTGGTCGAAACTAAAGATATTGAAAATCACACCTTGTGCAAAAATTTTGTGTTCGTACATTGCGATTAATGCGCCAAGAACAAATGGTGTCATTTTTTGCACTAAAATAGAGTTGGTCGGTTTGTTACCCGTAAAGACTTTAAATG
>JAHZCF010000109.1:11992-14587 GCA_019423005.1 Haemophilus sp. | reverse complement strand
TATCCCGGAACATCTGTTGGTACTTTAAATTTGTTTACTTCACCATTTTCGTAAAGCACTTCGTATAAGGTTTTGCCACGATATTCAGGCATTTGAGCTAATAACTCTTCGCCCCATACTTCATCAGTTTTGAAGTATTTAGCGAATTCAACAATTTGCCATAAGTCAGAACGAGACTCACCTGGGCCTTTCACTTGTTGACGCCATAATTGAGTACGACGTTCAGCGTTACCGTAACCACCTTCTTTTTCTACCCACATACAAGTTGGAAGAATTAAGTCAGCTGCAACCGCAGAAACGGATGGGTAAGGGTCTGAAACAACGATAAAGTTCTCTGGGTTACGCCAACCAGGGAAAATTTCGTCATTGATATTCGGGCCACCTTGCATGTTGTTGGTGGACATTTGCCATAAGAAATTTAGTTTACCGTCTTTTAAGGCACGACTTTGTTGTACAGCAGGGAAACCCGGAACAGTAGGAATGGTGCCTTTCGGTAATTTCCATTTTTTCTCAGCGATTTCAACATGTTTTGGGTTGGTTACCACCATGTCCGCAGGTAAGCGGTGAACGAAAGTACCTACTTCACGTGCGGTACCACAAGCTGAAGGCTGACCAGTTAATGAGAATGGACCACAACCTGGTTTAGAAATTTTACCTGTAAGTAAGTGGACGTTATACATCATTTGGTTAACCCATACACCACGGGTATGTTGGTTGAAGCCCATTGTCCAGTAAGATACTAAATTCTGTTCTGGATCTGCATACATTTTTGCGAGTGTTTCAAGCTGATCTTTTGGCACACCAGAAATACGATGTGCTTCGTCTAATGTATAAGGTGCAACGATTTTCTTGAATTCTTCAAAATCAGAATCGTACATTTTACCCGCTGTTTTACGGTTTTTTGCAGCAACTTCAAGTGGGTGCTCAGGACGTAAACCATAACCGATATCAGTTTCACCACGTTTGAATTTAGTGTGTTTATTAACAAAATCCCAGTTTACTTTATCGTTTTGGATAATGTAGTTTGCGATGTAGTTAAGGATTGCAAGGTCTGAATGTGGATTAAACACGATAGGCACATCAGCTAATTCAAACGAACGGTGTTCGAATGTTGACATAACCACCACTTTCACATTATCAGAAGAAAGACGACGGTCAGAAATACGAGACCATAAAATTGGGTGCATTTCCGCCATGTTTGAACCCCAAAGCACAAACGCATCAGTTTTTTCGATATCGTTATAGCAACCCATTGGTTCATCCATACCAAATGTACGCATAAACGCAACCGCTGCAGACGCCATACAGTGACGAGCATTCGGGTCGATAGTATTAGAACGGAAACCAGCTTTCCAAAGTTTTACTTTTGCGTAACCTTCATAGATGGTTGTTTGACCTGAAGAGAACATACCAACTGAATTCGGTTCTTTTTTCTTCAAGATGTCTTTAATTTTTTCCGCCATGATAGTGAAAGCTTGATCCCAAGAAACAGGTGTAAAGTCACCTTCTTTATGGAATTTACCATCTTTCATACGTAATAACGGAGTTTGTACACGGTCTGCACCGTACATGATTTTAGAAAGGAAGTAACCTTTGATACAGTTTAAACCACGGTTTACCTCTGCATCTGGGTCACCTTGAGTTGCGACAACTCGACCATCTTTGGTTCCTACCAATACGCTACATCCTGTACCACAGAAACGACATGGCGCTTTATCCCATTTGATGCCCATATCTTCTGCCGCATCAACCTGTTTAACAGGGATGGTCATACCGGCAGCCGCAGCTGCTGCAAGCGCAGCATTGGCTTTCATAAAATCTCTACGATTAAGTTCCATAGTTTTCCCCACTCGTTGTTGAATTTTTTAGAATATACAAAATGGCATGTATACCTAAATTATTTATTTTTCATCTAAGTAATTAGAAATTAAAGACACGACAATTACTCCTGGGATATCTTTAATTTCATCCATAAGATCCGCTAAAGCTAATTGACGGTTACTTTCAAGGGTAACCACCAATTTGCCTTCTTCAGATTTTTCACCATGAATTTCAGCACCTGAAATAGCTAAAATAGCTTCTTTGACTTGGCTGAGTTTTTCAGGTCTGGCTTGCACAACAATACTGCATACATACCAGTTTTCATTTTCGCTAAATTGACTCATCTGTATTTGTTTCAAAATTAAGAATTTTTATTGCTTTTGTTGGGCAAACGCTTAAACAAGCACCACAACCATTACAACTTTCTAAATCTAAAATAGGTTTTGCCACACCACCAAGCTGTAATCGAAAACGGATGGCATTCATCGGACAGCTATCTTGGCAACTTCGACATTCCACTCGATTTTCGGTTAGGCACTGCGTTGTAATCTCAACTTTATGTGCCCAAGGCTCTTCTTCTAATGAACGAAAAATCGGTTGTTCGCAGACTAAAACACATTTTTGGCAGAAAGTGCATTCGCCTTTGTCAAATTGTATTTCAGGAAAGCCGCCATCGCCTTTTACGATAATTTGGGTTTCGCATACCAGTATGCAATCACCGCATCGAGTACATTTATCTGTAAAGTCTGCTTCGTTTACCGACCAAGGTGGACG
>JAHZCF010000109.1:0-11892 GCA_019423005.1 Haemophilus sp. | reverse complement strand
CGCATCGAGTACATTTATCTGTAAAGTCTGCTTCGTTTACCGACCAAGGTGGACGGATAGCATTTATACCTTGAATTTTAGCGTTTTCAGAATGTAACGATTGTAAAAATTGCCCACGTAATAATTGTCTGCGAGAAGGATTTTCAATCGCCATATTTTTCTTTAAAGTTCGGTATTTTCAAGGGGAGCATTATCTAGCTCCGATAACAAAATAGTAACTACCTAAAAGGAGTAGTTTTTAAGAAATATACACTTTTCTTGAGGTAGATCAAGGATATTTTGAAAGGAAATTAGGGATGTAAATAAATTGTTAAAATATAAGTGAAAATGATTATTAAATAGGGCGGATAATCCGCCCTGAAGTATGCTTAAAATATTATGCGTTTTTTGTTGGGTAATCCCACCAAATATCGAATAATTCGCTGATTTCGATTTGTTGCAATTTATTCTCTTCTAACCATTTTTGCACTAATTGGCGATGGCTTTCATCACATTTGCCGATTTTCTCTAAGCACACTAAGCCTTCCCAATGTAAATAGCCGCTACCTTCATAAGCTAAGCCGTTTGGTTGAATCACTTCAGCAATAAAACGATCAACGGTTTCATCGATAGTTTCGATGCTGGTTCCTTCAGCAAATTGCCAATTCACTAAAAAGCCTAATTCTTGGAATTCAGCTAAGTGAAGTTTTTTACGTTGACGTTGATTACGAGTTTTCATTTTCAATGTTCTCCTATGTTAAGGTAATGGGTATAGTCATCATCTCGATGATTATTTTTTCTTAAAGTATAAATCCCACACACCGTGACCTAAACGATGGCCGCGCACCTCAAATTTTGTAAGAGGGCGGAAATTAGGACGTGGAATATAATCTTTTTCAGCAGTATTGACTAAATTTTCATTGGCTGAAAGCACTTCGAGCATTTGTTCCGCATAGTTTTCCCAGTCTGTTGCCATATGAATAAAGCCATTTGGTTGTAATTTTTGCACGACTTGCTCCACAAAGTGCGGTTGAACAATGCGGCGTTTATGATGTTTCGCTTTATGCCACGGATCAGGGAAGAAAAGCTGCAAACCGCCTAATTCGCCGTCTTTTACACAATCACGTAAAATTTCAGTGGCATCATGGCAAATTACGCGAAGGTTTTTCACGCCTTTTTCTACCGCATAAGCAATACAGGCTCCCACACCAGGCGTGTGTACTTCAATACCGAGATAATTTTTATCAGGATTCGCTTCAGCCATATCCACTAACGATTTCCCCATCCCGAAGCCAATTTCTAATATAACAGGATTCGAATTACCGTAAATCGCCGCAAAATCAAAAGGGGCGTTTTGATAATCTAATCCAAGATCAGCCCAGTGATCGTTCATCATATTTTTTTGAAAATCACTTAAGCGACCAGTCCGCAACACAAAGCTACGAACTTTACGTTTATAACGACCATCTTCTGTAAATTCAGCCGTTTCAACGGTTTTACGTTTTTGATCAGCAAAGGTTTTTTGCGCTTCTGTCATGGTTTTTATTCGCTCAATTAAAATTGGCGGCGATTATACACTAAAAGGCAAGGTTGTGGGATTTTTCCACCTAATTCCCGTATAATGGCGAAAATTTTTAATTGTTTTTTATTATGAATATTGTCCGAGTTGCATTAGCCGTACCGCTTCCCCGATTTTTTGATTATCTCTATGCGCCCGACTTGACACCAATCGTTGGTGGACGAGTGTTGGTGCCTTTTGGTTCGCAAAAACGAGTCGGGATCGTGGTGGATTTGCCGGCTTCTTCGGATGTCGCAAAAGAAAAGTTAAAACCGATTATTGATGTGCTTGATACAGAATCGCTCTTTAATTCCACAACGTGGGATTGGTTAGCTTGGTCGGCTAATTATTATCGTGCCGCCTTAGGCGACGTGTTGTTTCAAGCGTTACCAGTCAAACTTCGTAATGGAGAAAGTGCGGTTAAAAATGACCGCACTTTTTGGCGTATTACGGAACTTGGAAAACAAGCGTTAGAATCGGGTGAATTAAAACGCGCTAAAAAACAAATTGAAGCCTTAAGTTTATTGCTCACGCAAGATCTAGAAAAAGGTAACAATGAAATCAGTTCCGCGATTTGGTCAGCCTTAAAGGGCAAAGATTATGTGGAAGAGATTATTGTGCCTACTGAACAAAAAAGTTGGCAACAAGCTCTAGGGGATAATCCTTTAGTTAATCTTGATAACCGATTGACCTTAAACAAGCAACAAGCCCTTGCATTTAGCCAGTTGCTTTTCCAAGAAGGCTTTAATGTGTGGTTATTAGAAGGCGTGACCGGTTCAGGTAAGACTGAAATCTATCTGCAATACATTGAAGAAGTTTTAAAGAAAGGCAAACAGGTTTTAGTGCTTGTTCCTGAAATTGGGCTTACCCCTCAGACCGTGAGACGGTTCCAAGCTCGCTTTAATGTAGAAATTGATGTATTGCATTCCAACTTGAATGATACACAGCGCTTAAATGTCTGGGAGCGTGCAAGAACAGGACAGAGTGCAATCGTGATTGGTACGAGATCGGCGCTTTTCACCCAGTTTTCAGATCTCGGATTAATCATTTTAGATGAAGAACATGACGGCTCGTTTAAACAGCAAGATGGTTGGCGTTATCATGCGAGAGATTTAGGCATTGTGCTTGCTCAAAAACTCAATATTCCTATCTTATTAGGTTCTGCGACCCCAAGTTTGGAAAGTGTAAATAACGTACAAAATGGCAAATATCATCATTTGGTCTTATCAAAAAGAGCCGGAAATGCGACCGCACTTCGTCAATTTGTGATTGATTTAAAACATCAACGAATTCAAAACGGCTTATCCGAGCCGCTATTGAAACGTATGCAAGAACACTTAGAAAAAGGCAATCAAGTATTGTTATTCCTTAATCGACGTGGATTTGCGCCTGTGTTGTTATGTCATGAATGTGGCTGGATTGATGAATGTCATCATTGCGAAAAACCTTATACTTATCACCAACATCAGCGTGTTTTACGCTGCCATCATTGTGGTGCACAAAAAACAGTGCCGATGCAATGTGGTCATTGTGGTTCAACGCATTTAGTCACAACGGGATTAGGCACCGAACAGTTAGAAGAAACCTTAAAAGCACGTTTTCCCCAATATAATATTGCACGTATCGATCGTGATAGTACAGCGCGAAAAGGCAAGCTTGAAGGTTATTTAGAGGATATTCAGCAAGGTAAAAGTCAGATTTTAATTGGCACCCAAATGTTAGCCAAAGGACACCATTTTCCGAATGTCACTTTGGTTGCTTTAGTGAATGTAGATAATGCCTTGTTTTCTCTTGATTTCAGAGCCGAAGAACGTTTGGCGCAGCTTTATGTGCAGGTTGCAGGACGTTCAGGCAGAGCAGAAAAACAGGGGGAAGTGGTTTTGCAGACGCATTATCCGGATCACCCGTTATTAACCACATTACTTGAAAAAGGTTATCAAGCCTTTGCAGAAGAAACCTTGAAGCTACGTCATAATATGGGCTTGCCTCCATTTAGTTTCCAAGCGTTGTTTAAAGCACAATGTCGTCATTCTGAAGAGGCGGAAAATGCATTGTCGCAATTGGCCTCTTTCTTCTATGAACAAAAAATTGAAGGTTTGCAAGTGTTGGGTCCAATTCCTGCTCCGTTCAGCAAAAAAGCAGGGCAGTATCGTTGGCAGTTATTATTACAACATGCCTCTCGGAAACAATTACAGACAGCATTGAGTCGATATTCACCAGAGCTGATAAAGTCTTCTCAAGTGCGGTTGATTTTAGACGTAGATCCATTGGATTTGAGTTAGCAAAAATTCCCTAGAAAAATGCACGACTTTTCAGTAGAATTAAGAGTTTTGTATACTCAAAGTTTAAGTTTAATTTATCGAATATTTTAGGATTTTATCGTGGCTCATCGAGATTTTGCCGGTCGAAGCGGCTCAAAAAATAATAAAAAGAAAGCAAAGAAAAGTTTTAATCGCAATACCTTAATTGTTCTTGCGTTGGTGGCGGTATTAGGTTTTGGGGTAGGGCTTTACTTCTTAAAAAGTAAAACACCAGCACCAGTAGTGACGACAAATGTTCAGCCGGAAAAACCACAACCGAAAAGTGTGTTACCAAATCGCCCAGAAGAGGTGTGGCACTATATTAAAGAATTAGAAACTCGTACGGTGCCGGTGGATAATAATCCTTCTTCAGTTGAAAAAAATATGCGTTTGACGGAAGAGCAGCGTCAAGTGCTTATTCAAATGGAAAAAGAACAAAAAGCGGCAGAAGAAGCGAAAAAATTAGAAGCTCAGCGTAAAGAGCAAGAAGCGGCGAATGCAGAAAAAGCCGCAGCTCAAGCACAACAAGCTCAATCAGCACAGACAGCTCAAACTCAGCCAGCTCAGCAAACAGCAAAACCAGAAGCGAAAAAGCCTGAGCCAGTTAAAAAGCCTGAACCGCCGAAAAAAGCAGAAGTAGTAAAAGCTGAACCGGTAAAAACAGAACCAGCTAAAACTGAGCAACCGAAAAAAGCAGAACCAAAACCAGCAGAACAACAAGTACAGGCGGGCGGTAAGAAATTTGGTTTACAATGTGGTGCATTTAAAAATCGCGCACAAGCAGAAAGCTTACAAGGTCGTCTTGCGATGGCTGGCGTGAATGCACAAATTGCGACAAGTGAAGAATGGAACCGTGTACGCGTGGGACCATTTGGTAGTCGAGATGCCGCAACAGCCGCACAAGATAAAGCAAAATCAGTGGCAAGTTGCGTTGTAATTGGAATGTAATTCAGAATTTAAAAGTGCGGTTAAAAATAACCGCACTTTTTTTATATTTTTTGCTTGCCAAAAAATGAAAAATCAATAAAATGAACGTTCATTCATTTTTTAATGTTTGTCTTAAATGACCTTTTTCATATATAACCCGAAGAATTTAATTTTTTATTATGCGACAAGTAAAAGCCTCTAAAACGAAGCTTGATATCAGCGAGCAGATCTTTGATGCTACAGATCGTCTTATGGCAAAAGAAGGATTACATCATCTTTCTATGCATAAGTTAGCCAAGGAGGCTGGCATCGCAGCTGGCACGATTTACCTTTATTTTAAGAGTAAAGACGAGTTACTAGTTCAATTTACTCGTCGAGTGTTCAATAAGTTTGTTACAGCGATTGAAGAAGGCTTTGATGAAAGCCAATCTTTTTTCGAGCAATACAGAAGAATGTGGTGGAATATTTGGCATTTTCTTCAAGAAAATCCAAAAATTTTGTCAAATATGAACCAATATCAATCCTTGCCAGAATTTATTGAGATCTGTAAAAAGATGGAACATTCATGCTGGGATCAGTTTTGTATAAAGGGACAAGCAGCAAATGTGTTAGCTGATTTAGATCCTCGAATTTTATTTTTGCTGAGTCTAGATACTGCAATAGTTTTAGCCTCAGATAACAAATTTCTCGGTATAGCGGTTACCGATGTGGTATTAGAATCTGTCATTGAACGCTCTTGGCGTGCAATTCAGAAGTAGTCATTTTATTGTCTTAATGGAGTTTTCCAAATGAGTATAACTCAAACTAATAGACCAAAGCGTTCGCACGTTTTCTTTTTGAAATTAGCGTTAGGCGTATTTGTGTTAATTTTTGCTGCAATGATTTTTCTTAATCAAATGAAAGCAAAAGGCATTGCTGATTTCTTAGCAAATAAACCTGAAACAGCTTCTCCTGTTACCGCAATGACAGTTAAGGCTTCAGAATGGACGCCGATCATTGAAACAACCGGTCTTGTTCGTCCAAATCAAGGGGCGATGTTAAGTGCACAAAGCGCTGGAACCGTGTCTAAAGTGCTCGTGCAAAATGGCCAAAGCGTGAAAAAGGGTGATTTGTTAGTTGAGTTAGATAGTTCCGTTGAGCGTGCAAGCTTACAAGCGGCTCAAGCTCAAGTGGTGTCATTACGTCAAACTTATCAACGTTATGCAAACCTTGCAGGCAGCGGTGCCGTTTCTCGTCAAGAATTAGATAACGCAAAATCAGCTTATGAAGCACAAGCGGCAAATATTGAGTCATTAAAAGCAACCATTGAGCGTCGCCAAATCGTGGCACCATTTGATGGTAAAGCTGGTATCGTGAAAGTGAATGTTGGTCAGTATGTTTCAAACGGTACTGAAATTGTGCGTGTGGAAGATCGTTCTTCAATGAAAGTCGATTTTGCGATTGCTCAAAACCTATTAGATAAATTGCATATTGGTCAAAAAGTAACAGCTACGGCAGATGCGCGTAAAGGTGAAACATTTGCAGCTAAGGTTACTGCAATTGAGCCGGCAATTAATTCCTCAACGGGTTTAGTCGATGTTCAAGCAACGTTTGAACCAGAAGATGGTGCAAAATTATTATCCGGAATGTTTACTCGCTTAAATGTCGCTTTACCAACTGAGCATAATCAAATCGTTGTGCCACAAGTGGCAGTGAGCTACAACATGTATGGCGAATCGCTTTATATTTTGACCGCACTTTCCGATGAAGATATTGAGAAATTAGGCGGTGCAGAAAAAGCCGCGAATATGTACCGTGCAAAATCAATCACTGTATTTACGAAAGATCGTCAAGGTATTTATGCACAATTAAAAGGCGATGAAGTCAAAGTAGGCGATAAAATTGTGACCGGCGGTCAGCAAAACTTAAGTAACGGTGCATTAGTCTCTGTTGCAGATAAAGCGGGCGTGGGTACTGAACAACCTGCGAATAAAACGAATCTTTAGTTAGGAAAAGCGAATGAGATTTACCGATATATTTATTCGTCGCCCTGTTTTGGCGGTTTCGATTAGCTTGTTAATCATTATTTTAGGTTTACAAGCGATCTCGAAATTGGCTGTGCGCGAATATCCGAAAATGACCACAACGGTAATTACGGTGACCACCGCATATCCAGGTGCAGATGCAAACTTAATTCAGGCATTTGTGACCTCGAAAATTGAAGAAGCGGTAGCACAAGCAGACAATGTGGACTATATGTCTTCAAGCTCTAGCCCAAGCACTTCAACAGTCACCGTAAAAATGAAATTAAATACCGATCCGAATGCAGCCTTGGCAGATGTGTTAGCCAAAGTTAACTCGGTTCGTTCTGAATTGCCAAGTGGTATTGAAGATCCAACGGTTTCTTCCTCTACAGGTGGTTCGGGAATTATGTACATTAGTTTCCGTTCTAACAAACTTGATGCAAGCCAAGTGACTGACTATATTCAACGCGTAGTCAAACCTCAGTTCTTTACCGTAGAAGGGGTGGCGAGCGTACAGATCTTTGGTGCATCAGAGTACGCACTTCGTGTTTGGTTAGATCCAGAAAAAATGGCGGCTCAAAACCTTTCTGCCACACAAGTGATGTCTGCATTATCAGCGAATAACGTTCAAACAGCGGCTGGTAATGATAATGGCTATTTTGTGACCTATAAAAACAAAGTAGAAACCACGACAAAATCAGTTGAAGAATTAGGCAACTTAATTGTGACATCAAACGGTGATAAATTGGTACGTTTACGCGATATCGCCGATATCGAGTTAAATAAATCAAGCGATAGCTCACGTGCGGTAGCCAATGGCGCAGATTCTGTTGTATTAGCGATTAACCCAACCTCGTCAGCAAACCCATTAACGGTAGCGGCGAAAGTACGTCCGCTATATGACAGTATTAAAAATAATCTACCGGATGCTATTGAATCTGACATCTTATATGACCGTACAATTGCGATTAATAACTCAATTAATGAAGTAATCAAAACGATTGTTGAGGCAACGATAATCGTGTTGGTGGTGATTACCATGTTTATTGGTTCATTCCGCGCGATTTTAATCCCGGTTATCACTATTCCGATTTCATTAATTGGGGTAATCATGTTGCTTCAATCATTTGATTTCTCCATTAACTTGATGACTTTGCTAGCATTGATTCTAGCCATCGGTTTGGTGGTGGATGATGCGATTGTGGTATTGGAAAACGTAGACCGCCACATTAAGTTAGGTGAAACGCCATTCCGTGCGGCGATTATCGGTACGCGTGAAATTGCCGTTCCGGTTATTTCCATGACCATTGCCTTGATTGCGGTATATTCTCCAATGGCGTTAATGGGCGGTATTACGGGTACGTTGTTTAAAGAGTTTGCTTTAACCCTTGCTGGAGCAGTATTTATTTCCGGTATCGTAGCATTAACGCTTTCACCAATGATGACCAGTAAATTGCTAAAATCCAATGAGGCTCCAAGTAAATTGGAACAACGAGTAGAGCATACCCTTAGTAAAGTGAATGCAGCTTATGCGTATGTACTTGATTTGGTGATGGTAAACCGTAAATGTATGTTGATGTTTGCGGCAATCATTTTTGCAACCTTACCCGTGTTGTTTAAATCACTTTCAAGTGAATTAACACCTACAGAAGATAAAGGCGCATTTTTGGCAATCGGTTCTGCACCTTCTAACGTGAACGTGGATTATGTGCAAAATGCGATGGCACCTTATCAAGAGATTTTAACCAATACGCCAGAAGTACAGTTTGCGATGACGATTGCAGGGGCTCCAAGTTCTAACCAATCTTTAAACGTTGTGACTTTAAAAGATTGGAAAGAACGCTCAAAAAGCCAAACGGCTATCATGAATGAATTAAATGCAAAGGCGAAAGCGATTCCTGAAGTGTCAGTGCAAGGCTTTGCGTTCCCAGAAATTGATACAGGGGAGCAAGGTCCTCCAATTGGTTTTGTGATTAGTACGTCACAAGACTATGGCGATTTAGCGAATGTGGCAGGTAAATTCTTAGAGGATATGCAGAAATCCAGTAAGTTCGTTTATACCAACCTCGATCTTAAATTTGATACTGCTCAAATGCGTATTAAGATCGACCGTGAAAAAGCGGGGACTTACGGTATTACGATGCAACAAATCAGCCGTACGTTAGGGAGTTTCTTATCTGCCGCAACCATTGAACGTGTGGATATTGACGGCCGTGCTTATAAAATCATTTCCCAAGTAAAACGTGACAATCGTTTATCTCCGGAAAGTTTTAATAAGTATTATGTTACTGCAGCAAATGGTACCTCTGTGCCATTAAGTAGCTTAGTAACAGCAACATTAGAACCTCAACCAAGTTCATTACCGCGTTTTAGCCAATTGAACTCAGCGGTAATCAGTGCAGTGCCAATGCCTGGTACTTCAATTGGTGATGCAATCCAATGGTTGCAAGACAATGCGAAAAATACGTTACCACAGGGTTATAACTATGACTTTAAAGGTGAAGCGCGTCAGTTAGTACAAGAAGGTAATGCACTTGCTGTAACGTTCTTACTTGCGGTAGTGATTATTTTCTTAGTCTTGGCGATTCAGTTTGAATCAATTCGCGATCCAATCGTGATTATGATTTCCGTACCGTTAGCCGTGAGTGGCGCATTGTTAGCCTTAAATGCTTTCGGATTTATTGGTATTGCAGGCACAACGCTAAATATCTACTCACAGGTTGGTTTGATTACCTTAGTCGGACTTATCACAAAACACGGTATTTTAATGTGTGAAGTAGCGAAAGAAGAGCAGTTAAATCATGGTAAAACGCGTGTTGAAGCGATTACCGAAGCGGCTAAAGTACGTTTACGTCCAATTCTGATGACAACCGCAGCGATGATTGCAGGTCTTGTACCGTTGCTTTATGCAACAGGTGCGGGTGCGGTATCTCGTTTCAGTATGGGTATCGTTATCGTGGCTGGTTTGGCAATCGGTACATTGTTTACCTTGTTCGTGTTGCCAGTGATTTATTCTTACATTGCAAGCGAACACAAACCGTTACCAGTGTTTGATGAAAATGTAAAACCAATTGGAGGTCACATTAACGAACAACATTAATTGAAAATACTATAAAAAAACAAACCGCACTTTTATTTTTCAAGTGCGGTTTTCTTTTAAGCATTAAAAAAGCGAACATGATGCTCGCTTTTTATTTGTAAAGTGCGGTCAATTTTTTGACTATTTTATTTAGCCATTTTTATTTTTTGCCGCTTTATAAAGCTCCATCGCTTCTGGTAATAAGCGTTGTAAGTTTTCTTGACGAGATTCATCACTCGGGTGAGTAGAAGCTAACACATCAAGTGCGCCTTTAGAGCCACCAGAGGCTTTAGCCATTTTTTGCCATAAACCAGGCGCGACTTGTGGATTGTAACCTGAGCGAGCCATTAACATGAGGCCCACTTCATCGGCTTCAGTTTCAGCGCTACGAGAGTAAGGCTTATCTAAAGCAAAGTCTTTAGTCAGTGTGACTAAATCAGTCACGTCGGCTCCAACGACAACAGACAGAGCTGTTCCACCAACTGCACCAGCAATAGCACTTATTGTGCCGAAGTTAGCTTTGGCTTTACCGTGTTCTTTTAGAGCATGCGCCATTTCATGGCCCATTACAACGGCGATTTCATTATCGCTTAGTTGTAAGGTATCCACTAAACCTGTATAGAAAGCCATTTTCCCGCCAGGCATAGCCCAAGCATTGAGCTCTTTAGATTTAATGACATTAATTTGCCAGTTAAACTCCAAGCCTGTCTCATTCGCTTGGTTAGCATAAGGCACCATTTTGTTAAAGACATGATGAATACGTCTTGCGGTATTTGATGTGGTATCAATCGCACCTTGTGAGCGAATTTTCCCCATTTCTTGTGTATAGCTGCTTGCAGCTTGTTGGTTGATTGAAGCTGAATCTGCACAAGATGTGATAACCGCACTTGCTAATACAGCAAACGCAAAACTTTTGAGTTGTTTTTTCATAATTATCCTTTTTTGTTGAGATGGATGATTATATAAATTTATTGCTTTTTGTCGATACAAAAAGATTGCCTTTTAAATTTGTACTACTATAATAGTGCAAATTTTCATTTCTGGACTTTACTATGACAATAAAAAAATCCCCCTCTTTATTAGGCGGCGCCATGATTATTGCGGGTACCGCGATTGGTGCAGGTATGCTTGCGAACCCAACCTCAACGGCCGGTGTATGGTTTATCGGCTCTATTATTGCTTTGGTTTACACTTGGTTTTGTATGACCACATCAGGTTTGATGATCTTAGAAGCCAACTTACATTATCCTACCGGCTCAAGCTTTGACACCATCGTAAAAGATTTGTTAGGTAAAGGCTGGAATATTATCAATGGTCTTTCAGTTGCTTTTGTTTTGTATATTTTGACTTATGCCTACATCACTTCAGGCGGTGGTATTACACAAAACTTGCTTAACCAAGCTTTTGGTTCTGCTGAAAGTGCGGTCGATATTGGACGTACTTCTGGATCCTTAATTTTCTGTTTTATTCTTGCGGCTTTCGTGTGGCTTTCCACTAAAGCTGTGGATCGTTTCACAACTGTATTGATTGTTGGGATGGTAGTCGCTTTCTTCCTTTCTACCGCAGGTTTATTGAGCTCTGTAAAAACAGAAGTGTTATTCAATACTATTGCAGAAGGTGATCAAACTTATTTACCTTATTTATTGACCGCACTTCCTGTTTGCTTAGTGTCTTTTGGTTTCCATGGAAATGTACCGAGTCTCGTCAAATATTACGATCGCGATGGTAGTCGTGTAATGAAATCGATCTTTATTGGTACAGGCTTAGCCTTAGTGATTTACATCTTATGGCAGCTTGCGGTGCAAGGTAATTTACCACGTACAGAATTTGCCCCCGTGATTGAAAAAGGCGGCGATGTATCAGCATTATTAGAAGCATTACACAAATATATTGAAGTGGAATACATTGCGGTTGTATTGAATTTCTTTGCTTATATGGCTATTGCAACCTCATTCTTAGGGGTGACTTTAGGTTTATTTGATTATATTGCCGATTTATTTAAATTTGATGACAGCGTATTAGGCAGAACAAAAACCACATTGGTAA
>JAHZCF010000108.1 GCA_019423005.1 Haemophilus sp. | reverse complement strand
ACACTTGGGCTAAATCGATATTGGTAAAAGAAAGTGTCGCCATTTTACTTTGTGGGAAAGTGAGCTGAGGTACCGTCAATTCACCATCAAATAAGGAAACTTTCACATTTTTTAAGATAAGTGGATTTTTCATGGTATTCGGATAACGCCCGAATAAATCCAATTCCCCATTTGCAACAGAAAGTGCTCCATAGCGAATATTTTTAGTCGAAATATGAATGGGTTTGCCCGAAGCCACTTGTAATGCCTCGTTTTCATAATTCATTGGAAAGCGAATATTCAAGCCATACACTTCACCATCTGGCATGGTGATTTTGCCGCCTTTCAGATTCAGCTCTCCGCCCATTTTCACGCCATTGGTATTAATCACGAATTTGCTCTGTCCTTTGATGCGCCCTTCATGGATTAACCAGTTCCATTTTTGTGGGAAGAGTGATTGGAATACTTTTGCGGATTGTTCTTTCCAACTGATTTCACCTGAAAGTGCACTATTCTGATATACACCCAAAACATCTAAAGGCCCAAGCGACCCCGCCTTTAAATCACCTGCAAAATTGAAGTTACTGATACTCTTACCATCAATGCCTAAGCCAAAAACAGGCGAAACAAAACGACCGCCATAAGCTAGTTCAATCCAATCAGTTTTTGCTTGCAACAAGCCTCGAATATGTTCTTCTTCATAATCCCAGCGGAGTCGATCTTTAAGTTCCAATGAAAGTGGCGCCATTTTTACCTCTTTCATTTTGACTTCTTTGGAATGAGCAGAAAGTTGATTTAATTCAATATGATCGGCTTCCCAAAATCCTTTACCTTCCATTTTGACTGGCGTATTTAAGGATTTCCAGTTTGCACTTCCATTGATAATCCAATCCCAACGGTTTGTCGCTTGTTTTTCCACTGACTGTAACTTATGTTCTTCATCTCGGAAGTCAAACACGGTTTTAATACCGGCAATAAACTCGTGAGCGTTTCCGTCTAATTTTAAATTGAGATTTTCAAACTGCGGGGTTATGCCATTCAACGTTGCCTGCAAACGCCCTTCTAAGCCATAACGACCGATAATAATGTCATCTAACGGTAAACGAACATGTAACTTGGTGCCCTCTTGTTCGTTATCCATTTTAAAGACCGACCCCGGATAAAAATACACCACGGGATGCGTAAAAATTCCGCCAAAATGATAGGTTAAATTGGTAAAAGCCACCGTCGAGTTATAACGCAAATCCCCGCGTGTTTTCAGCTCAAAATCTAATTCGTTATTGTCATCGCCACCACCGATTTCACCGTTCTTTCCTGAAATCACGATCTCCCCTTTGCCCATTTCGCCAAAGGTTTGCAAGATCACGTTCATATCAATGCTTAACGGCAATAAGCCTTCTGCCGCACGGTGAATAGATAACCCAAGGAAACCTTTAATCGGTTGATAGCTGTCGAAGGTCCAATAAAATTTCCCCCATGAAATATCCAAACCGTCTTTGGTGAAGACGAAAGGTACATCCAACAACGGCGAATTTGCCGTTAAATCTTGGACATTTAACTGACCATCCGCACCTTGCCACGACACTTTTGCCTCGCCTTTGGTTACAGTGAGTTCAGAGTTATTCCAGTTAAATAAAACATTTCCTTGTTGAGGAAGTTGAGAAAGATCGGGCTCAAAATTTGCAGTGAAATGAAGATCATAGGTTTTATCGCCTGATTGTTTGATATCGGTATTGCCCGTCCATTGGAAGATCCCATCTCGCGGCGTAACAGTGGATTGATGATGCAGCTCAAGACCGTCATTATTCGCTTGAGCTTCAAGTGCCAACTGGTTGCCATTATAGTTTGCATCTAACGCCCAATCAGCCGATAAAAAAGGCTGCAATGCGGCTTGTTTCAGTGCATCGGTATTTGTTAATTGAACGTGTTTAACTTTGACATCAGAAATAGGCAATGTCGCCCAAAGTGCGGTCAAATTTGGTGGTGTTTTTTCAGCGTTATCGCTTGGCAAATGAGTTAAACAACCATAATTCAAGCTCGCCTTTTCAATATCAAGACTATGCGTATTCCACCAAGTGAGTTGCGCATCATTGAGGTTTATGAGGGTACATTGGTCTGTTTTCAATTTTAGCTCAGGTAGCGTTAAACCTGTCGCTTTCCATTGCCAGTCATCCGCTAATTCAATGTGATAATGCGGTGCTAAAAAATGATTTGCAAGTTGTTCCACACGTTTCGGGGTCGCAAAAACGCGCACTAAGCCAACGCTTACTACGATCAACAGCAACAAAATAATCAATGCCCACAGGCAACGCTTTCGCATAGATTCCCCAATTACACAGTTACAAATAGAAATATCTAGACCTAAATAATTATTTCACAAGAGCCAATAGTTTTTCTAATTCAGCTTCAGTTAAACTCTCTTTATATAGCTCATTAACCTGCCATAAGCCACTTTCTCTAATTTTATCTTTTGTAGAGTGATTGCCTAACCAATTTTCTGAAGGTTTAATTTCACCGAATTTAGCAGCATTAGAAAGTGTTGAAGTGATTTTACTTTCCCAAAATAAGCGTTCTTCTTTAGTATTAACTTCAAAAACGCAAAATGAAAGATTAGTCTGAATATATTGGCTAATACGTTTTTCTAACGTTTTTTCAAACTCAAGATCAATCCTTTTCAGTTTATCTTCTCTTCCTTCTTTTGAAGTTATGTCAAGTTCCCATGAATCTAAATAATCTTGATTTTCTATGTTCAAAAAGCAGCGACCTATATTTTTTCTAAAAATACTTCTATTCTTATTTTCTTTGACAAAATGCTGCATCAAACGTGAACGTAACTGATTTTCACCTGTATGAGTACCGATTCTAACTATTCTGTCCATTTTTCCAAAACTTTCACCTTTCTCAAAGATGATATAAATACCATTCTTAGGTAGCTTAAACTTGTCAAAAGGAAACGTAAATCGTTCTTTCTTATTCAGCAGACAATGTAATTCACAAGCTAATGAAGTCATTCTTCTTTATAATCCTCTAGTTCTTTATTTAGAAAACTTAATCTCTCACCTAATCTCATTTTATAGAACGGCTGTTCAATATGAATTAAGCTATCTTTAATTGGTAAAATATAGTTATTACCCGCTAAAATAATGAATCGATCACTTTCTAAGTCAACTTTCCATTCCAGTAGCTCAATAACTTTTTTGCCCCAGTTCAATCTATCATTTCTTTTCATTTTATTCAGTGTTACATCATAAGGTTCTATTACACTATCTAACTCAAGTAAATGATGCTTTGCCGATAGAATATATATCGCATCAGGCTTAAGTTTATAGGCATAAGCCAGGCTCTTTTTAAATAGTAGACTAAGGTATAAATCTTTTGCCTTTGCCTTTTCATTTGCTTTCTTTGATACACAAGATAATAAAATAACTTTTTTCATATTATAAATATTTATACTTAGGTGATATAAAAACTATTTTCTTAACATTAATTTTATCTAAATAGCTCAACCAACTTATCTCCAAAGAAATAAAATACTAATCCAAAGGCGACAATAATTAATCCGATAAATTTCGTGATATTTACTTCTCGAATCGGCATTCCGATAAGACCAAAATGATCGATAGTAGCTGCAGTAATTAATTGTCCGACGATGATAAAAAATAACATCGCGGTAATACCTAGCTTAGGTGCAAGCAAAACCGTTGTGAAGACGACGATTGCACCAAGTACCCCACCGATTAATTTCCACCAAGGTTGTGAAGGGATAGCAGACAAATTTCCCCATAAATCAGTTTTCACCCAAGCAATAAAAAAGAGAACGATTGTTCCCACGGCAAAAGAAATAAAGGTCGCGATCACCGCTTCGCCACTCATGGCTTTCGCGAGTTGTGTATTAATTGCCGATTGCGTGGCGAGTGCGACACCTGCCGCTAAGGCGATAATGAGATAAACAAAAAACATTGAAACTCCCAACAGAAAATTTGGCTTATTTTAACCTTTTCCTATTTGTCTTGTCGCGAAATGCTTTCCATTCTGAAAAAATAATCAAAAATCTACCGCACTTTGCATTTCATTCATAAATACCTCAAAAGTTGTAAGTCATCTTACCTGTTTATTTGATCTCGATCACTATTTGACCATTCTTTATTTGACGGTAATCTTCAAATCCATACACTAAACTCCATTCGGAGCAATCGTTTGCGTAATGCGTATTGAAAGCAAAATAGACTGATTTTATCAACTCAATGGGAGGAATATCCATGACCCACATTATCGTTGCAACGCACGGTAAGTTTTCTGAAGAAATCGTCAATTCCGCCGCTATGGTGTATGGCGAAGATGAAAACTGCCATATCGTGACTTTCTTACCGGGTGAAGGCGGTGAGCATTTAATCGAGAAATACAATGCGATTATTGCCACACTGCCTGAAAATGAACCGGTGCTCTTTCTGGTCGATTTATTTGGTGGCAGCCCATACAACGCGGCAAGCCGAGTCGCCAGTGAAAGGGATAATACCGATATCGTTACCGGCATTAATCTACCAATGTTGCTAGAAGTGCTTGATGCCAAAGATGGCGCCAGCTTAGATGAATTGGTAGAAACCGCAAAAGAAGTCGGGGTCGCTGCCGTGAAATCCTTCCGTCAACCTAAAGAAAGCAAGACTGCTCCAACGCCCGCTGCTAAACCAGCTGAAGCACCAAAAACCGCTCCAAATCCAACCGCACTTTCTGGCAATATGAACATTTCCTTATTGCGTATTGATAGCCGTTTAATCCACGGTCAAGTGGCGACCTCTTGGGCGAAAGCAGTGAAATGTGAAGCGATTTTTGCGGTAAATGATGATGTGGCGAATGATGCACTTCGTCGTGATTTATTACTCCAAATCGCGCCTGAACATTTAAAAGCTTATGTGATTCCAGTAGAAAAAGCCATTAAGGTGTATCACAACCCGAAATATGCAGGTAAAAACATTCTTTGGTTGGTAACCAACCCAACAGACATCCTGCGTTTAATCGAGGGTGGCGTGAAAATTGATAAGGTCAATGTGGGTGGTATGACCTATCGCGAAGGCGATAAACTTATTTCTCAAGCCGTTGCCGTCAACCCAACAGATGTAGCAGCATTTAAACAGCTTTTAGATAAAGGCGTGGAATTAAGCTTACAACAAGTGGCGAGCAGCCCGAAATCAATGCTCACACACAAAGAGCTTGATGCGATTCAATTTTAATTACGAGGACAATTCATTATGACAACAATGGAAATTATTTTAGTCACGCTCGTTGCCGCCATTTGCGGTATGGGGAGTGTATTGGACGAACGTCAAACCCATCGTCCTTTAGTTGCTTGTACCCTAATCGGCTTAGTATTAGGTGATTTAGAAACAGGTATTATTGTCGGTGGTACCCTTGAATTAGTGGCATTAGGCTGGATGAACGTCGGTGCAGCAATGGCACCGGATGCGGCATTAGCCAGTGTGATTGCAACGATCCTCGTCATCAAAGGTGGCCAAGATAAAGGGAGCGCATTAGCGATTGCAATTCCGGTAGCGGCAGCAGGTCAAGTATTAACCATCTTCGTTCGTACTTTAACCATCTTCCTTCAACACAAAGCCGATGATTTTGCCGCAAAAGCGAACTTCCGCGGTATTGAATTCTGTCACTTCAGCGGTCTTGCGTTACAAGCGTTACGTGTGGCAATTCCAACCTTCTTCGTTGCGTTAGTGGCAGGTACAGATACGGTGACTGAAGCATTGAATGCTATTCCAGAAGTGGTTACTCGCGGTTTACAAATCGCTGGTGGTTTTATCGTGGTCGTCGGTTACGCAATGGTCATCAATATGATGCGCGCAGGCGCATTAATGCCATTCTTCTTCCTAGGCTTCGTAATCGCCTCTTTCACCAATTACAACCTTGTCGGTCTCGGTATTTTAGGCACATGCTTAGCGATGATTTACATTCAATTAAACCCACGTTTCCATCAATCGACTGCACCACAAGCAGTTGCAAAACGTGAATTAGCTGATGATGAACTTGAAGGACTATAAGGAAGAAATTATGACTGAACAAACTAAAAAATCATTAACAAAAGGCGATATTCGTAGCACTTACTGGCGTTCAACTTTCTTGCTAGGTTCCTTCAACTTTGAACGTATGCAAGCAATGGGTTTCTGTGTATCTATGATCCCTGCCATTAAACGTCTTTACAGCAAAAAAGAAGATCAAGCAGCGGCATTAAAACGCCACTTAGAATTCTTCAACACCCAGCCTTGGGTGGCCTCATCGATCATTGGTGTTACTGCCGCGATGGAACAAGAACGTGCGAACGGTAACGATATTGATGACTCAGCAATCAGCGGGGTGAAAGTCGGTTTAATGGGACCATTAGCCGGTGTGGGTGACCCCATTTTCTGGGGAACATTACGTCCTGTATTAGCCGCACTTGGTGCAGGTTTAGCCATTACCGGTAGCCTTTTGGGGCCATTGCTTTTCTTCATCGGTATCAACCTTTGCCGTGCAGTAACTCGTTGGTATGGTTTCAAATACGGTTATGAAAAAGGTACCACAATCGTTAACGATATGGGCGGCGGCCGCTTACAAAAATTAACGCAGGGGGCGTCTATCCTCGGTCTCTTTGTCATGGGCTCACTGGTATCGAAATGGACAAGTATTAATATTCCATTAGAACTTTCCCGCTATAAAAACCAAATGGGCGAAGAAGTGGTGACCACCGTACAAAGCGTGTTAAACGATCTTCTCCCCGGCCTTGCGGCGTTAGGTTTAACTTTCTTATGTATGTATTTATTACGTAAGAAAATCAACGCCATGTACATCATCTTCGCCTTATTCGGCGTGGGTATTTTAGGCTATCATTTTGGTGTGTTAGCCTAATACATTATGATATTGCCTTCCCTCTTTCGCTTGAGGGAAGGCAAATTTTTAGCATGACATATAAATCCTATGAACCTGAAAGATCTCATCAAGCCACCACCGGCTGAAGGCTATATCAAAAATTCATCCAATTTAGTGACCGCACTTTTTGTTCTGGCGGGCATTCTTTATTACCCCACTAATGGTTATGGTGCCGTCATCGCTTTAATTGCCGCATTAATTGTATTAATCGGACAAAAAATGCTGATTGCTCAAACCAATAAAGACTTCACCGAAATGCAGTTAGCTGAAAAGCAATTCCAAGAAACACAAAACAGTGATTATCTCCGCTTTATCGAAGCACGCGCCACCCAAATGTTGCGTGACAACAAAGTCCTTTCCGAAAAAGGCAAAAAAGAGTTGGAGAGATTACTGTCTGTCGTCAAAACACATTTAGCATAGCGACGCCAAAATAATCATAACTTTTGGCTATATGAAATAAGCTTTTCTTCTTTTTCTTATTTAAGTTAGACAGGTATTATCAAGCGGAAATTTATGATTTATCCCTTAGGAGTAGTTTATGTCTCAATTTAAAATTCACACCATTGAATCAGCCCCTGAAGCGGCACAAGAAGCCTTAAAAGCCGTACAAAATGCAAATGGTTTTATTCCAAATTTAATTGGTGTTCTCGCGAATGCCCCTACTGCACTTGAAACTTATCGCACAGTGGGCGGCATTAATGGTCGTAACAGTTTAACGGCAACAGAACGCGAAGTGGTGCAAATTACCGCTGCCGTAGTCAATGGATGTGGTTTCTGTGTAGCTGGCCACACGAAGATCGCTTTAAAAGTATTAAAACTTGAAGAAGAGCTTGTAAACCAAATTCGCGCAACTGCTCGTATTGAAAGTGATAAAAAACTGGATACTTTAGCGCGTTTCACCCTTGCCGTTATTTTGCAAAAAGCAAAATTAACTGAAGCACAGCTTAAAGCGTTCTTTGATGCAGGTTATACTCAAGAAAATGCCATTGATGTGATTTTAGGTGTCAGCCTCGCCACATTATGTAACTATGTGAACAACATCGCTGAAACCCCAATCAACCCTGAATTACAGGCATTTGCATAATCAAGCCAATATAAAAAGTGCGGTCCAAAATGACCGCACTTTTTTATTCCTTCACAAATTGTTTAATTTGATCTGAATTCAAATGACCTGGTTGTGCTTTGATAAGGTTTAAATCCTTATCTAATAGCAAATTAAACGGATAGCCTAATACATTAGCTCGTTTAATTATTTCACCGTTTTCATCCAATAATACGGTGATATTTTTGTAATCCAAACCTTTATACCAATTGATAAATTTTGGGCTATTTTGTTCGTTCTTTTGTCCAGGTGAGGCAATCGTAATCACATTAAAATCAAGATTTTTTTCTGCACTAAGATCGTCAATTTCCGCTAAACCCGCCAAGCAAATTGGACACCAAGATGCCCACATTTTGATATAAAGCGGTTTGCCTTGATATTGTGATAAAGAGACGGTTTGATTATCCAACGTTTTCAAGGAAATATCCGCCAAAGACACCTTCTCTTGTGCAAAACTCAATGGACTCAAAAACAATAAAAGTGCGGTCAATATTTTTCTCATTTTGCCCTCTTATTTCACAAAAGGAATCAAATCACCATAACCTTGTTTTTCCATTTCATCTAATGGAATAAACTTAATTGATGCACTGTTGATGCAATAACGTAAACCACCTTTATCACGCGGACCATCATCAAACACATGGCCTAAATGGGCATGGCCACTGCGACTTAACACCTCAATGCGAGTCATATTAAAGCTATTATCTTTTTGATATTCAGCGACTTCTGCGGCAATCGGTTTAGTAAAACTTGGCCAGCCACAACCTGATTCAAATTTATCTTTAGAAGAAAATAACGGTTCTCCCGTGGTGATATCCACATAAATACCAGGCGCGAAATTATCCCAATATTCGTTACTAAAAGAACGTTCAGTATGTTTGCCTTGCGTCACATCATATTGAAGAGCGGTCAATTTTTGCTTTAATTCTGCATCACTTGGTTTTGGGTATTTTTTATCATCAATTAATGGCTCATCGGCTTTTTTGATGTCAATATGGCAATAACCATTCGGATTTTTCTTGAGATAATCCTGATGATACTCTTCCGCCTCCACATAATTTTTCAGTGGCTCTACTTCAATTTGAATCGGTTCTTGATATTTACTTTGTAAATTTTTCAATGCCGCCTCAATAACCGCTTTATCTTGTTCGTTTTGATAATAAATGCCTGTGCGATATTGTCTGCCACGATCATTGCCTTGCTTGTTAATACTGGTTGGATCGATAACACGGAAATAATATTGCAGCAATTTATCTAGAGAGATTTTATTTGGATCGTAAGTGACTTTCACCGTTTCCGCATGATCTGTTGCATGCAATAATTGATAATTCGTGGTATCGCCTTTTCCATTAGCATAGCCAGAAACGGCATCGGTCACGCCCTGAATGCGTTCCATATAAGCTTCTAGTCCCCAAAAACAACCACCAGCAAGATAAATAATTCGTTGTTCTTGTTTGCTTTCTATTGTCATTTTTTGCTCCTTTGATGAGGTTGTATTATCAGCATACGTTAAACTACTTTGCAAACCGCCAAAAAGTGCGGTCAATATAAGAAATGTTTTTGTATATTTCATTTTCTTTCCTTATTATAGAAAAATCTTCAGCTTACATTTGATTAGACGAAGACAAACCCATTTTCTTACAAAATAAGGCAATTTTTTTACCGCACGTTGTGCAAGGAACCCTTATGCCAAACATACATCTCCGCAATCATTATCAAAAAGCTGTTGTTTGTATGGTGTTAGCTTACATCAGCATTGCCTTAATGGGCGTATTTGTAAAATACGCCTCTGATGAATTACCGTCCAGTGAAATTTTATTTTCCCGCTTCTTTATTGGTTTTGTTTTTCTCTTGCCCTTTTTGATTAAAGATGGAGATTTCAAAGTCGATATGTCGCAATGGAAATTTCTCGTTTTACGTAACCTCGCCGGCATTGCCAGTATGTTGTTAACCTTCTACGCGATTAAATATTTGCCGATTTCCATTGCGATTTTATTGATGAATACGTCCGCACTTTTTGTGCCTTTACTGTTATTTTTCTTTAAGGTGAGAACGCCATTAAAAGTATTAGCTTGCAGTTTTATGGGGTTTATTGGTGTATCCATCATTATGCTGACCAACGGCTCAATGAATATCAACCCTATCCATGTAGGCTATGCCTTAGGTGCTGCCGTCTTGGCTGCGATGGCGTTTATCAGTTTACAAGAACTCAATAAACACAACTCACCTAAAAATATCGTGTTTTACTTTCACTTATTAGGCTCGATTTTATTGCCACTCTTTTTCATCACGCAGTGGAAAATGCCGACATTACATGGATTTACTCTGCTACTTTTAGTGGGCGGATTCGGTCTTATTTTCCAATTGTTATTGACTCGCGCCTTTAAATACGCGCCTGCAAATGTCATTACGCCTTTTGCTTTTACTGGCGTGATTTTCTCCAGCATCTGTGACTGGCTCTTCTGGGATAACGTACCTAGTCTGAATTTCTGGATTGGTTCATTAGTCATCATTATCGCTGTCAACTTGCTTGCTAGAATGCGGGCAAAATAGAGAAATCCGACCAAATAGATAAAATATAACTATTCTCAATAACATTGTTTGAGTGTATAATCCAAATGCTTTTTATTATTGAGGACACAACATGAAAAAATTATTCAAAACTACTTTAGCTTCCGCATTATTAATGGTATCCGCATTCGCTAGCGCCGTGACGGTTAAAGATGCGAAAGGTGAATTTATCCTTGATAAAACCCCAAGCCGTGTTGTGGCATTGGAATATTCTTTTGTGGATGCTTTAGCCCAAGTCGGTGTAAGCCCAGTAGGTGTGGCTGACGACAACAAAGTCGATCGTATTCTGCCGCAAGTGCGCGAAAAAATTGCTGCATGGCAATCCGTTGGCACGCGTTCTCAACCGAGTCTTGAAGTGATTGCTTCTCTCAAACCCGATTTAATTATTGCTGATCCATCTCGCCATACTGCAGTATTTGAAGAATTGAAAAAAATCGCGCCAACGGTGATGTTTGATTCCCGTCATGAAAGCTACCAAGAAAATCTTGAAACCGCGCAGAAAATTGGTGATTTAGTCGGTAAAAGTAGCGAAATGAAAGCAAAAATCAATGAACATAATGATTACATTGCCAACATCGCAAAAAATTTAGGTGTGCAAGGCAAAAAAGCCTCATTTGGTACTTCCCGAGAAGATAAATTTAATATCCAAAATGACAATGGCTATGTGGGTAGTTTCTTAACGACATTAGGTTTTGCCCCAACTAAACTCAATAGTGATCAAGCTTTCGTAGAAATCAACCTTGAACAATTAGTAATGGAAAAACCGGAATACTTGTTCATCGCCCATTACCGTGATGAAAGTATTGCGCGCAAATGGGAAGCTGAGCCACTTTGGAAAGCCATTCCTGCCGTAAAAGCAAACCATGTTTACAGCGTTGATGCCGACATGTGGGCTCGTGGTCGTGGCTTAGAAGCGAGCAAAATTATGGCAAAACAAATTGAAGGTTTCGTGAAACAAAAATAATGATGAAGTCTACTTTCCGTTGGGGACTTCCCCTTATTATTCTGGCTTTCCTATTATGGGGAAGCCTGTTTTTGTATTATCCCATCGAAATTCGACCGCTTGCAGCGTTACAAGCGTTCCTCCCCGATGGCGATGAAATTGCCAAAATTACGGTAACCGATTTACGCCTACCGCGCGCATTAGTTGGCATGATTTTAGGCGCCAATCTTGCGGTGGCAGGAGCGTTGCTACAAACCATTACGCGCAATCCGCTTGCCTCCCCTACGCTACTCAGCGTGAACTCGGGTGCTAGTCTTGCCATGGTGACCGCCAGTGCGTTTAGCCCCTTGATTCTTTCTGGTTATAGCATTGCCTTAGTGGCTAGTATCGGTGGTGGTATAAGTTGGTTTGTGGTGATGCTGATCAGCAACGGATGGAAAGATAATAGTGGAGATCGTAGCCGAGTGATTTTAGCGGGGATTGCCGTATCACTACTTTGTGCAGCGCTCACGAAATTGGTGCTCATTATCGCGGAAGATCATGCCTTCGGTATTATGAGCTGGCTAGCTGGCGGCATTGCACATGCTCGTTGGAATGAATTATTGACGTTATTTCCGTTCTTTATTTTGACCGCACTTTTCTGTCTATTCTTTGCTAGTCGTTTAAATTTACTCAATTTAAGCGATGAATCCGCTCGTTCCCTAGGTATCAATCTCTTCCGTTTACGTTGGTATGCTAACATCATGGCGTTATTGATTGTGGGCTCAAGCGTGAGTGTTGCTGGCCCAGTTGCCTTTATTGGCTTACTCGTGCCCCATCTTGCCCGCTATTGGATTGGTTATGACTTGCGAAAATCTCTCCCCATGGCGATGTTACTCGGCGCAATTTTAATGCTCGCTGCAGATACCATTGCCCGCGCGGTTAATTTCCCTAGTGAAGTGCCTGCTGGTGCGGTACTTGCCTTAATCGGTGCCCCAGTCTTTGTATTATTTGCCAGAGGAAGACACTAATGCGAGCTTCTCATGTATCTTTTCGCGCTATCGGCTTTTATGTCATTACGCTTAGTCTGATGGTACTACTCTTTGGGTTGAGTATTCGTCTCGGCACTTATACACTTTCCTTTGAAGAAATTTGGGCAGCCTTTCAGCCTGACGATAAAAACTATTTTACCTTGATGGAATATCGCCTCCCCCGTGCTGTGTTAGCGATTTTATTAGGCGGCGCCTTAGCAATTTCCGGTGTGCTAGTGCAAAGCGTAGTGCGTAATCCGCTTGCTTCTCCCGATATTTTAGGGATTAACAATGCGGCGGGGTTGGTTGCTGTTTCGGTATTGATGTTCTTACCAAACTTAGCATTTTACTGGATGCCAATTTTTGCCTTTTTAGGTGGTGTGCTCTCTTTTGTCATTTTATGGGTCGTGTGCGGTTTTAACTTCCGCCCTATCAAAATGGCAATCATTGGGGTCGCACTTTCCGCATTATGGGCTGCTATTAGTCATTATCTAATGCTTACCAATCCAGTCGAGATCAACACGGCGATGTTATGGCTCACAGGAAGCTTGTGGGGGCGCAGCTGGTCTTATTTGAATGTGGTATTGCCATGGTTACTAGTATTGCTGCCCTTGCCATTTATTTTCTGTCGCGATCTCGACACCCTTGGTTTAGGTGAAAATAAAGCCTCCACCTTGGGTGTAACCGTGAATAAAGTGCAAATCAGCGTTTTAGTGCTAGCGGTCGCCCTTTCCACTACAGCCGTGGCAATTTGTGGTCCAATTGCCTTTTTAGGCTTAGTTGCGCCGCATCTTGCCCGTCGTTTAGTCGGTGGCAGACATCGTACCCTATTACCGGCAGCCTTGATTATTGGCGCCCTCTTATTACAACTTTCGGATATTTTGGCGCGGGTAATTGACCCACCAACTGAACTACCAGCGGGTATTCTGACCGCGATTATCGGTGCGCCATATTTCTTCTACTTATTGATGAGAACTAAATAATGAGCATTGAAATCAATAATTTATCTTTAGGTTATCAAGATAAACTCGTGGTTAAAAATCTGTCGCTAAAATTCCCGAAAAATAAAGTTATTGCATTAATCGGCCCAAATGGTTGCTGTAAGTCCACCACATTAAAAGCGGTGGCTCGCTTGCTTAAACCGAAGCAAGGCTCAATCACCCATAAAGGTCAGGATATTTGGCAAAAAAGCCCTAAAGAATATGCACAAGAATTGGCTTTTCTCCCGCAGCAACACTTGGTACCTGAAGGCATTAAAGTACGCGAATTGATCGCTTACGGGCGTTCGCCTTACTTAAACCTCTGGGGTAAACTCAGCCAAAAAGATGAAGAATTGGTCACTTGGGCGATGGATCAAACACAAACTGTCGAACTCGCCGAACAGTTGGTTTCCGATTTATCTGGTGGTCAGCAACAACGCGTCTTCTTAGCCATGACACTTGCGCAAGATGCTGAATTAGTGCTACTCGATGAGCCGACTACTTATCTGGATTTAAACCGCCAAGCTGAACTCATGGGCATGATGCGACAAATGCAACAAAATGGCAAAACCGTGATTACGGTGTTGCATGATCTCAACCAAGCCTGCCGCTATTGCGATTACTTAATCGTCATGAAAAAAGGTGCCGTAATGGCACAAGGTACGCCCGATGAAGTGATGACCGAAGAGTTGCTGAAGGATGTGTTTGATTTGGATGTCATCATTCATCGTGATCCTATCAGCAACACACCGATGTTTATTTTGAAATAACTTTCAATCACTTCTCTAAATATCAAATAGGCGTTTTACTTTACTAAAACGCCTATTTTTTCACCTAAAACATCCGCTGTTATACATAACTAATATTTTTCATAGCTCAACTTGAGGTCGGATCACTTTACGAAACTTACACTTTCTTTACATTGTCATAAATATGGAGTCCACAATAAATAATTATAATTAAACATAGTAGAAGTTAATATGAAGTCTCTATCCCATGTCTTTAAGACTGTGCTATTAGTAGGTGTCAGTACCTCAGTAGTACAGGTTGCCTATGCCCAAAATTCCTCTATTGATACCGAACGAGAAAATATCATCATTTTCTCTCGTCAAGGAGAGGCCCAATTAAATCAAGCTATTCCAAAACTTGAGGCCTTATTTAAGAGGACAAACGATATTAAAGTGCGCGATGATTTAATTACACTCTATCTGAGGACGAATCAATCCGCTAAAGCACTTTCACTTTGCGAAAGCTGCGCACCAGCGCAATTTTCTCAAAATGAACTGGAAAATTTAGGCAACGCCGCTCGAAATAAAAAACAATACGACCGTGCCGTTGCATTCTATTCCCAATTGCAAAAGCAATTCCCTGATAATCCAAATGGATGGCTTGGTGGCACATTAGCCTCCACTGAAACCAAAAACTAAAACTACACTGCGGCAAAAAATGCACTGAATGTTTAAAAGAAAACCGCACTTTGATTTAAAAAACCAAAGTGCGGTTATTTTTAGAGCTGCTTAATTAGATACTGTTTATCTAATTAAGCTTTTGGACCTGCTGCGATAAGCGCTTTACCCTCTGCATTAGTCGCATATTTTTCGAAGTTTTTCACGAAACGTCCAGCAAGGTCTTTCGCTTTCGCTTCCCATTGTGCTTTATCTGCATAAGTATCACGTGGGTCTAAGATCGCAGGATCTACGCCAGGTAATGCTTTTGGAATCGCTAAATCAAAGATTGGTAACTCGCCCATTTCTGCTTTTTCGATAGAACCATCTAAGATGGCATCGATAATACCACGAGTATCTTTGATTGAGATACGCTTACCTGTACCGTTCCAACCAGTATTAACTAAATAAGCTTCTGCACCAGCAGCTTGCATACGTTTAACTAACACTTGAGCATATTGTGTTGGGTGGAGAGTTAAGAACGCTGCACCGAAACATGCTGAGAAGGTTGGAGTTGGTTCAGTAATACCACGCTCTGTACCAGCTAATTTAGCAGTGAAACCAGATAAGAAGTAGTATTTAGTTTGCTCTGGTGTCAATTTAGACACTGGAGGTAACACACCGAATGCATCCGCAGTTAAGAAAATTACTTTCGTTGCGTGACCAGCACGAGATACTGGTTTAACAATATTATCAATGTGATAAATTGGGTAAGACACACGAGTATTTTCAGTTTTAGAACCATCATCGAAATCAACTGAACCATCAGCACGAACCACTACGTTTTCTAATAACGCATCGCGACGGATTGCACGATAGATATCTGGCTCATTTTCTTCAGAAAGATGGATAGTTTTCGCGTAGCAACCACCTTCGAAGTTGAAGATACCTACATCATCCCAACCGTGCTCATCGTCACCGATTAATTCACGTTTTGGATCGGTGGAAAGGGTGGTTTTACCTGTACCTGATAAACCGAAGAACACTGCTACATCACCGTCTTTACCTACGTTAGCAGAACAGTGCATTGCACCTACACCTTTAAGTGGTAGGAAGTAGTTCATCATTGAGAACATACCTTTCTTCATTTCACCGCCGTACCAAGTACCACCGATTAATTGAATACGCTCAGTTAAGTTAAATGCAACGAAGTTTTCAGAGTTCAAGCCTTGTTCTTTCCAGTTCGGATTAGTGCATTTAGAACCGTTCATGACCACAAAATCAGGTTTAAAGGTTTTTAATTGTTCTTCTGTAGGACGAATGAACATATTTTTCACAAAGTGTGCTTGCCATGCGACTTCCGTCACAATACGCACTGCGATACGGTCTTTTTCACTTGCACCACAGAAACCATCCACCACAAATAAACGTTTACCAGAAAGTTGTTTAGTCACAAGACCTTTCAAGCTTGACCAGGTTTCTTGAGTCATTGGTTTATTATCGTTTTTTGCTACATCAGAAGTCCACCACACAGTATCTTTTGTGGTATCATCTAAAACGATGTATTTATCTTTCGGCGAACGACCGGTAAAGATCCCTGTATCAACAGCCACCGCTCCAGTTGTGGTAAGTGTACCTTTTTCAAAGCCTTCTAAGCCAGGTTTGGTTTCTTCTTCAAAAAGTTGTTCATAGCTTGGGTTATAAACCACTTCTTTTACGTCATGAATACCAATGGCTTCAAGTTCTTTAATTACATTTTTAATGTCAGTCATAGTTCACCTCTTGATTAAAGTTTAAAATTTTTCCTATGTTTATTGTATGGGAATTATCAAAAAAAAAATGTTAACTAGATCTCATTTTTGAACATTCATTGGAAAATCCTACCCCTTTTTAGGTGGTTTAAGAAGCTGGAATACAACAAGGTTGATTTACCTATCATATTTTCGATATAGTGAGAACCATTATCAACTCAAGACTCGATAACCATGTTCTCATTTCTGCGTTTACCCTTTTTATTTTGTCTGCTGATGTTTACGCAAAGCACGCAAGCAGAACCCGACTTTAAAATTCCTCCTATTCAAGAAAGCATGAAAAAAATGTATAAAATCCAACAAAAAGATTTTACCTTTGAAGACAAACATTACCGTTTGTTTATTGCGGTACCGCCAAAAACATCGCAAAAACTGACCGCACTTTATACGTTAGATGGTAACGCTCAATTTCCAATAGCAGTGAATGCTGTCAATCCTAACAAACCTCTCCCCCTTATTGTCGGTATCGGTTATGTATCTGATAAAGCTTACGTCATTGAGGAACGAATGAGAGATTACACTTTTCCAGTAGAAGGCGCTGAATTTGCCAAAGGAGGGAAAGCTGCTGATTTTCTACGTTTTATTCAAGAAGATGTAAAGCCTTATATTGAACAGCATTTCGATATCAATAAGGAAAAACAATATTTCTTTGGCCATTCTTTTGGTGGGTTGTTTGGATTATACGTGCTCTTCCATCAACCAGATTTATTTCAATATTACACCTTGGCAAGCCCTTCTCTTTGGTGGGGAAATGGCTCATTTTTACCTCAAAATGAGCTATGGATTAGCCAAAAACCGTCACATATTCTGATTACATTAGGCTATTATGAAGAACATCCTGAGCAGGATCCGAATATGACTGAAGAACAATTACAGCGTATTAATCAACGGAAACAAATGCGAACAATCAATGCGCATCAATTGGCGAAAATATTGGAAAAACAAGGTAATTCCGTAGAGTTTATTTCCATTCCCAATAAAAATCATGGTGGCTCGATTCCTGACGCTATCAAACATTGTTTGGAACAAGTTCAACAATAAAAGCGCATAAAAAAATCCCCGTTATCATGAACGGGGATTTTTCTTATTGGGCTTGTTTGAGTTTATCAATCGCTTCTTTATTGAAGAAGTAATGTGTGCCACAACATTCACACTGCATATCAATGCTGCCTTTATGCTCTTCTAAAATTTCATCAATTTCAGCTTCTGGAATCAGTAATAATGCTGCCCCAGAACGCTCAGATGAGCAACCACAGAAGAAAGAAACTGATTGCGGTTCAAAAACCTCCACAACTTCTTCGTGATATAAACGATAAAGCAATTCTTCTGCAGGTAATCCAAATAGCTCCTCATCTTTGACTGTTGCAGCTAATGTAGTTAAATGCTCAAAATCTTCTGGTGTACCTTGGCCATCCGGCATAATTTGTAACAACATCCCTGCCGCCACGGGTTTGCCTTCATATTCACCCGTGCGAATAATAAGCTGGGTTTGTAATTGCTCTGAACGGACAAAATAGTCTTCTAAACATTCCGTAATGGTTGGTTTATCTAAACCGATAACGCCTTGATAGCGCTCACCCTCGGTTGGTGCAATCGTAATAACTAATACGCCTTTGCCGATCATATCATGTAGGCTCATGCCGTCTTGAATATCACCTTGCACACGTGCTAAAGCACGAATTTGTTGCTGATCATTGCCATTAACTAAGGCTAATTTTAATGGACCATCACCTTGGATTTGAACCGTAATATTACCGTTAAATTTTAATGTTGCGGTCAACAAATTCGTCGCCACCATCATCTCACCTAATAAGTTTTGTACAGCTTTGGGATAATGATGGGTATTCAGGGTATCAGTGAAAGTTTGGTTTAATCGCACCCATTCACCACGCACTGCACGGTTTTGAAAAAGGTAACGGTAAAGTTTGTCATTATCTTGAGTGTAATTCATTATGTGTTCCTATTTATTCTTTGAATGAAAAGTGCGGTTAATTTTACGCATAAATTGTGAGTGATTTATCTGATTTTTCGTCTCTAGTATTGAAGTCAATATTCAAAAACGGCGTTTTTTGTTACCGCACTTTGTGCCTGTGCAGTATTATGGGGGTGAAAATCAAAATTACAAGCCAAAAAGAAAAGCGGATAGCTCTCACTATCCGCTTTATCAGATTAAACTGATAAATTACCAGTATGCACGTAAACCGATAACCGTTTTGAAATCACGGCTACGATCAAGCTGTTTACCTGAGTCTTTATCAAAGGTGTTCTCGTATTTAGTACGAGTCGCTTGCCATTCAATAAATGGTTTCACTTTTACTGAACCTTGTTTAAATACATAGTACTCGGTACCCACTAAGAACTGACGATCAGTTGATTTTGAATATGCAGAACCTACAGGTAAAGTTTTCTCTGTTTTATAAGAATACATTGCATATACATTCCAATCTTCATTTAAACCCTGGCGAATCACTGCAGTTACTTCATTATTTTTTACTTTGTTACCTGCACCACCTTTATTTTTAGTATCTTTGTGAGCAAGGTCTAAACCATAAGTAGTGTGAACAAAGTTATATGCTAAACCTAAAGCATAAGCATTGCTGTAATATGCTGTTTTATTAGCATTTTCAGAAATTTGACGAGTGAAACCCGCTGCTACAGTTACATTTTGGATACTATCAATTTCGTGATTGAAGATAAGACCTGTACCCCAAGTGTTTTTACGGTTATTTTTTAAATCTACATTTTTGATGTTACGTTTGCTTGAACCACCGTAATACGCACCAAATTTCACTTTATTTGACCCATAATCACCGTTATAAACATATTGTGTTACACGACGAGCTGAAGTCTCTAATAGGCCATCAGTCAAGCTGTAAGTATTTGCTAAGTCACTTTGTTTTACTTCATCAGTGATAGTCACCATGTTACCGTAAGTTAATTCACCGAATTGTTTGTGGCCAAAACCAGCATAAAGTTGGTGAGTATAAATATGGTCAAAATCATGTTGTGAAGGTGCTTCACCACGCATACGCCATTCAACACGACCTAAAGCGTAGAAATCGCCACCCAAGCTTTGTTTTAATTTAAAACCAAAACGTGAACCGTTATTATCAACTGCGTGGTTGATGTGTTCTTTAGTTACATCACCATTTACATAGTTGGTTTTGTTAGAGGTACTTTCCCATTTAACACGTAAAGAACCGTAAAAATCAACATCAGTACCAGTTTGGTCAATGTGGAAGTTATACGCTTGTGCAGAACCTGCTGCTAGTGCAGCTACAGATAAAGCAAGAAGTGTTTTTTTCATAACGCTTTCCCTATTATTTAATGAAGTTTATTAAAAAATTGAACTTTTTGCAGTTTATACACTACAACCTAAGTGGTCAACCCTAAATTTTGCCAACTATCAGAAAATAGGCAATATTTTGACTAAAATCAATTCAGATAAATACATATTCGATTATTTTATCGCCTATTTAATTAATAAATTAAGCGCAGAAAATACTTGGTCTGAGGAAATATTTTCCATTGAATTCGCTGTTAAATAATGCTGATTTTGACCATAACAGCCAATTAAGGTCGGATCTGTTGCGCCATAAAGCGTAATATTTGGTTTGTCCAGTGCGGCAGTCAAATGAGCAAGCCCTGTGTCTACCGATACCACGGCTTTCGCATTGGCAATTTGTTCAGCCAATTCATGCAATGAAAGCTTAGGCAAAACAACTACATGAGATAAGCCGACAGCCAATCGCTCTGCTCTCGCCTTTTCTTTTTCGTTTCCCCAAGGTAAACGAACTTGAACAGAAAGTGCGGTCACTTTTTCAATTAAATTTCGCCATTCATGTTCTGGCCAATGCTTTTCATCTTTTGTCGTAGAATGAAAAAAGATCACATAAGGTTCGATAGAATCGGTAGAAATAAAATGACGCGCAATGTCATAATCCCCTTTCTCTTTCGGTAATGGATAAGATAATGCTTGTGCAAAAAGTTGACGAATACGTTCTACCGCATGCTGTTGATAAGAAATTGCGTATTTTTTATCGTAGAACAAGGAGGCAATCGGCTCACGGATACTTTTGCGATCATAGCCATGTTTAATGCCATTGGCTAAGCGTGTCGCAAAAAAGGCACTTTTAAAAAGCCCTTGCGCGTCAATCACGGCATCATATTGATTGGTTTGTAATAAAGTGCGGTAAGATTTCCATTCGTTTTTTGTTTGAGCTGAAAAAGGCGATTTTCGCCAACGTCTTAAGGCAATTGGAATGATTTGCTTCACTGCAGAATGCCAACGTGGGATTTCGGCAAAATTCTCTTCCACCACCCAATCAATAGAGAGATTAGGAATAGCACGCTGTGCATCAGTCAATGCCGGCAAAGTATGAATTACATCCCCCATAGAGGAAGTCTTAATCACACATACTTTCATTTAATTAACCTTCTTCCCCAGTGCATAATTCCAAGCCCAGATACGGCTAAAATTCCTCCTATAATTAAGGAAGAATCCACTTGTTCATTCAACCAAACGGTTGAAAATAAAATGCCTAAAATCGGCACAAGAATAATGTAAGCCGAGGCATTGCCTGCCCCTAAGTGTTTCACCCCATCAAAATACCAGGCATAAGCTAATACCGTTGCACCAAATGCGAGACCAAGCAAACTGATCCACTCACCTTGAGATAAATTCAATACCGTAAGCCAATCGTCTGCACTTTCCACGCATAACGCGCTCATAAATAACAATAAAAAACCAAAAATAGAAGATAAGGTGGTTGCGGTGAGCGAATCAATTCCCGCGAGTACTTTTTTCGCCAATAAGGTGTAAACGACCCAACAAATTAGCGCCCCAATTAATAATATTTGCCCAAAGCCAAAGGAATCCATCATTTGTGAAAAATTTCCTTTTGTGAGAGCCAATAGCGATCCACTCATGGCAATAATCATTCCGAATATTACCCAGCGATTCCATTTTTCTTTAAATAAAAAAATCGCCAAAAGCGTGGTAAATACAGGGTTTGTTGCCACAATAACAGCCGCTTGTCCCGCTGGAAGATATTTCAGCCCCCAGATAAAAAATGTGGAATAAGCGAAAACACCGAAAAAGGCAGTCACAAACAACCCTATCCATTGATTCGCTCTTAGTTGTTTCGCATATTTGAAGCGATTTGCCGCATATAACCAAATTATGAGCGGAATAATCGCAAAGAAAAATCGCAAGCTTGAGGCTACAAACGTCGGCATAGCTTGGGCAATCACTCGCCCCCAAGGCCAAGAGGCGCCCCATAAAATCACCATTCCAATTAATTGTAAATGTATGCGGAGAGGGTTCATATCATTAACATATCCTGTTAGGCCTTTTCTATTTACTTAAAGGCTCTGCCTGGTAAGCTTTTATTTTTTCTCGTAAAGCGGCTTCAAATGCTTCTCGATGAGCATCATCTTGAAAGGCTGAATGAGGAATATCTAAAAACAATCCAGAACCAACTCGAATTATTAAATAGCCATATTTATTTTCAATGTGATAAATATAATGATAACTATATAATGTTTGGCAGAGATCTATTTTAATATATAAGCCATCTTCTTGAATTCGTATGGTTTGACTTCCTTTCTCCATTTTGGAGCCTATTTGGTTTTTAATCATACACATATTCAAATAAGGTCGTATTATAAGAGCATAGAAAAAAGAAAGCATTGAGATAACAAATAATATATATCCCGCATAATAGGCCAAAATATTCTCATAATAATCATAAAGAACTTCAGCCCAATTTCTCATAAAAAATGCAATAAAAAGACTTGGTATCAAGCAAAATAAATATAATAAAAAATCGCCAAGCCTCATCATCTTACGAAATTTATTATGCTTATAAATTTCACGACTGATTTTACGGGCTGCTTTGGCATTATTTTTATCTAATACGGGTTGATAGGTTATTTCCATTTTATATTCTCTCTTTCTCAAACCCCTAAAAGTGCGGTCAGTTTTTCTGCTACTTTTTCTGGTGTAATATCAATCAAACTTTGATGATACCCTTCCGAGCTATCTGTACTTTTACGCACTTTAATTAAATCGCCTTCAATTAAACGAATAATCACCGCTTTATCCGATAATGGTGGCGTATAAGTTGGGCTAGTTGGGCCGTAAAGTGCAACCAATGGGCGATCTGTGGCTGCCGCAATATGCATTAAGCCGCTGTCATTGCTCACCACCGCTGTGCAGTTAGCAATTAAATCTACCGCTTGATTAAGATTCGTTTGTCCAGCCAAATTCAAACAGAATGGTTGAAGTTCAACAGGCAATGCATTGCGAATTTGCTCACCCGCTTCCACATCTTTTGGTGAACCAAATAATTCTACCGCGTAGCCTTTTTCAATCAGCATTTCTGCCAATTTAGCATAATGATAATGCGGCCAACGTTTAGCTGGTCCAAATTCTGCACCAGGGCAGAAACCAATAATTGGGCGTTCGCCTAAAAGTGCGGTCTGTTTTTCAAAGTTTTTTAAGGTTTCCGCCTGTTGAGTGGGATCAACGGTTAAATAAGGTTTTAGAACAGGAATATCTGCCGCTTTTGGCACCGAATTTTGCTCAAAAGCTAACACTACATAACGTTGCACCATCATAGGATAATCACGTTTGTTATTGCGTAAATCGTTAAGCAAGAAATAACGGCTTTCCCCTTTCCAACCACGACGCACCGCAATTTTTGCAAAAGCAGGAATAAAGGCTGATTTCAAGGAATTTGGTAACACAATCGCCATATCATATTGATTGCGTAATGCCTTACCTAAACGATAACGTTCACACAAGGCAAACTTGCCGTGTCCAAGCGGCATTTCAACGGCATGGCGTACTTCTGGCATACGGGCTAAAAGCGGTTTACACCAATTCGGTGCCATCACATCAATTTGGCAATCGGGGTATTGCAGTTTGAGTTGTTGATACAAACTGTGCGACATCATCATATCGCCGACCCAAGACGGGCCGATAATTAAAATATTCATGCTTGACCTTATAACAAAAGTGCGGCTAAAAATAAGACTAATTTTAACCGCACTTTATTCATTTTCTAGTATTGAACGACATTATTTGTTCAATATTTTATTTATTTAACCACGCCATGTACTCAGCCACACCTTCTGCTACGGTTTTAAATGGTTTGTCGTAGCCTGTTGCGCGAAGTTTCGTTAAATCTGCTTGCGTATATTCTTGATAGCGAGATTTCAAATGCTCTGGGAATGGAATAGTTTCCACTACGCCTTTACTGTGGAATTTAATTACCGCTTTTGCTACTTCGGCAAAAGATTCTGCATTACCAGTACCACAGTTGAAGATACCTGAAATGCCATTTTGCCAGCACCAAATGTTGACTTGTGCCACATCGCCTACATAAACGAAATCACGGCGGAAGTGTTCACTGCCTGCAAATAATTTTGGATTTTCGCCTTTCAGGATTTGGTTATTTAAGTGGAATGCCACACTCGCCATCGAACCTTTGTGGCCTTCACGTGGACCATACACATTGAAATAACGGAAACCACATACTGGCGATTGCGCTTCAGGTAAAATCGCACGCACATATTGGTCGAATAAGAATTTAGAATAACCGTACACATTCAATGGGCCTTCAAATTCACGCTCTTCACGGAATTCAGTTTTGTCGCCATAAGTTGCCGCACTTGATGCATACAAGAACGGAATTTGACGATCTAAGCAGTAATGCAACAACTCTTTTGAATATTCGTAGTTATTATGCATGATGTATTTGCCGTCCCATTCAGTGGTCGCTGAGCAAGCCCCTTCATGGAATACCGCATCGATCTCACCTAAATCATCGCCTGCAATAATGGATGCAATGAAGTCTTCTTTATCGCAGTAATCTGCGATATCAAGATCCACTAAGTTAATGAATTTAGTCCCGTCTTTTAAGTTATCCACCACTAAAATATCTTTGCGTCCCATATCGTTTAATGCTTTAACGATATTACTGCCGATAAAACCGGCGCCACCTGTTACGATAATCATAATTCTGTCCTCTTTAAAATAAGTCTGTGTATTGTAATAGATTTTTTGTTGCTTAGCCAAAAAACTCTGTGAAAAACAACCGCATTTTTAAGCCCCAATAACTTGTCCAGCCCGTTGTGGCCAAATCCATTTTTCCTTTATTTAAAATAATAATAGTTGGCGTCACATTCACCTGCCATTGCTCCGCAATCTTGCCATGAGGATCGTTCACCGTTGTAAACTGATAGTGATGCGTTTGTAAATAATCCTCCACTTCCTTATTTGTCCCCGAACGCAGTGCGACAGAGACTACCGGATAGCCTTCTTCTGAAAGTGAATTAATCGCTGGAGAAGTATAACGACAATAACCACACCAACTTCCCCAGAAGTAAATGATCGTCGGCTTAGTTTGATCTAATTGAGGCAAAAAGAAGGCATCCCCCTGTAAATCATAAAGTACCGTTGCATTGATTTCAGGTGGAATATTGGGTTTACGAATAAAATCGAGAATACTGCTTACGACAATCAACGTCAGCAGGAGCGAAATCGCATTTTTTAATAAGGTTTTAAGTTTCACAATAAAATTTCATGATCTAGGATAAATGGATTGTAATCGATCAGAAAAGTGCGGTCAAAATTACAGATATTTTGCTATAAATACATTATCTAAACTTGGCATCACATAAAAAATGCTCCTATTATAAAAATAGGAGCATTATTTAATAACTATAAATTTTCAATTCCTGTAGTTACACTAAATGCTTTTGTTTCTTTAGGTTTTAGCATAATTAGACTTCCTGCTTTTTTAGCTGCTAAAAAACCTTCTGGCCTACAAGTTGCTGGTAATACAAATGCACCTACTTGTTGATCCTCATTAAACAAAATCCATCGTGTTGCATAATTAAAGTCTTTAGATGAGAATTTTGTTATATAACTATGCCCACTAGGTGATTTCATTTTATATTCTAAATTCTCTTGATATTTACTGAGATTATCCATAAAGAATACTATTTCAGGATCATACATCACATCATTATCTAATTTATCAAGATGGTATTCCCCTTTTTTAATTTTATCATTAAACTCAAGCCACTTTTCTGTTGGGCTAACGTGAGCTGGTATAGTTTCTCTCAAAACAATAGCCTCATCAGGAATATTCTGAGTTAACTTCGCTCCATGCTCATAACAATAATTCATGTGGCACATGTATTGCAATGGCATATCAACACTAGATAAATTAGTTACACTCATTTGAATATCAAATAAAGTACTATTTGAATAAAGTGTTACAGCTGGTCTTGCTGAATAATGATTTCCAAACCCTTTCACATATTCAACTTCTCCCGTAAGGGTTATTGAATTATTATCAATGATTAACCAGGCATTATTAATAATTGAACAGGGCATCTCTCCATGTAAAACATGATCATCTTCAGGGCTTGGACAGCCATTTCTGATTAACCCCGAATGAAAAGCAAAACATCCGTAAGTATCAACAATACTATTACCAAATTTCGGCTCAGAAAACATATTCTTCATTTTTAATGAATGTTTACCAAATTCAGCATCCCAAATAATTTGACCATAAAAAGGCAATACAATAATAAATCCTTTTTTATTACAAATTTTTATTGCTTCAATTCCTGACTCATACTTAAAGCCAAACACTGTAAAATCATTATTACTAAGCAATACTTTTTCATCTCTAGAAAATAACTCTTTGAATAAAAATAACTTCGTTTCCATTATTCCTCTCCTTTTTCTAATTTCATTTTATCCCAGAAGTAATATCCAACATAGATAAAGCAAAGCGTTGGTACAACAAAGGCCAATTGTAAAGATCCTAAAGTATCAGAAACATATCCATGAATAGCAGGAACAACCGCAGCTCCAATAATTGACATTACTACAACAGCTCCGGCTACTTCCCGATGTTCTTGTTTAACAGTTCCTAATACAGATGTATAAATTGTAGCCCAACATGGTCCAAACAATACACTTGCAAAAATTGCAGCATAAACAGCTGAAAAGTCATGAACAAAAGAAGTATAAGAGAGAGTAAATACACCAAGAATAGAATACACAAACAATACTGCATCTGATTTAAACTTAGTCATTAAAAAATTTGCTACAAATTTTCCGATGAAAAAACCAATAAAACTATATATCATGAAATTTGAAGCATCCCTCTCATTAATATTACTTAAATTTAAAGCTAAACGTATTGTAAACGACCATACTGCAACCTGCATGCCCACATATAAAAATTGAGCAATAATTCCTTTCTTAAATTGTTTATTCTTTGATAAATATTTCAATGTATCAATGAACTTCACATTAGTAGCTAAAACTTCATTTTCAGCTTTGCATCTAGGGAATTTTGTCAATAAGAACAACAAAGTAACAGCAATTAATACAAAAATAAGATATTTATAAGGTTGTAATGTATGCTCAAGCAATGATAATTTAAATTCATGAGCTTGATCTGGGGACATCGTAAGCAATTGTTCTTTCAAGCTAGCACCTTCTTGGAAGATTAAATATTTACCCAGTAAAATGCCAGAAATAGCACCAATCGGATAAAATGTTTGACTAATATTCAGTCTTAATGTCGCATAATCTCGATGGCCGAGCATAGAACTATAAGTATTTGCTGATGTTTCAAGGAAACTTAAACCGATAGCAATAGAAAATATAGCAGCTAAAAACATAGTATAAGTAGCCATGTGAGAAGCTGGATAAAACATTGAACAGCCTATAATATACAAGGTTAAACCAATCAAAATAGCAACTTTATAACTTGTTTTCTTTATTACTAGAGAAGCTGGAATTGCAATTAAGAAATATCCACCATAAAAGGCACTTTGAACTAATGCACTTGCAAAGTCACTTAATGTGAATACACTCTTAAATTGAGTAATAAGAATATCGTTTAAGCTCGCGGCAGCCCCCCACAATGGAAATAGGCAAGATAATAATATGAACTGAAATATAGGTGTTCGATTCAAATATCCATCAGGCATTTGCTGTATTCCTTTCATAACATACTCCTTATAATTTACCCAAAAAACACTCAAATTCTTTTTTATCTGGATATGATATTTGAGTTCCTTGACCAGTCACACTATAAGCTGAAAATGCAGAGGCCATGTTCAAAGATGCTAAAATATCATGCGTTTTAACAAGATAGTGTGCAAAACATCCTATAAATGCATCTCCAGCTCCACTAGTATCAATAGCATTAACCTTATGAGGAGCAATATGATGAATTACATTTCCATCTAGCCATATCGCACCTTTTTCCCCCAAAGTAACAACAAGATTTTTCAATCCTTTTGAAATCAATGAATTAGCTGCTATCAGAATCTCATCAATATTAGAAACTGGTAACCCTGTAAGAATTTCTAATTCAGTCTCATTAGGCATAAAAAAATCACACTTACACACATAATTAATATCTAAATTTGGATCAGCAGGAGCTGGATTTAATATTACAGGTATATTATTTTTAACTGCAAAATCAATTGAGTAATAAACAACAGACAATGGAACTTCTAATTGCAAAATAATAAGCTTACATTTTTTAAGTTCATTTTCTGCGTCATCTATATCTTTTGTTGATAAGTGACTATTTGCACCTTTAATAATAAGAATGCTATTTTGGGATGACTTATCTACAAATATCGGTGCGACACCACTGGAAACACCTTTTGCTACTGTTACATAATCAGTATTTATAGCATTCAGATGAAAGTTTTTTAGTGTGTTCTCAGCGAACAAGTCATCTCCAACTTTTGTTAACATCATCACATCCGATCCTAACTTAGCAGCAGCTACTGCTTGATTAGCACCTTTACCTCCACATCCTATCTTGAAGCTAGGAGCTTCGATTGTCTCACCCAACTTAGGCATCCGATCTATATATGTAATCAGATCAACCATATTTGAACCAATAACTGCAATATCCATACGACCTCCATTTCAATTGTTAATAAAGTAACATTTTATTTAAACCACAGTATAATCCCCAAAAAATGTTAAAAAAGTGACAAAGATCACAGTTCTAGAAAAAATTTTTATGATATTATTAGAAGCAATAAAACTATAACCACATATCACCATGGACAGAAAAAACAATTCAAGAATAAAAAGCTTAGAATTTATACTCAGAACAATGAGCTCTATAAAATTAAGAGATGCCGCCAATATACTAAGTGTATCTGAAATGACTTTAAGAAGAGATTTAAGTACTGAAGGATGCCCTTTAATTCTACTAGGTGGTCACATAGTCAAAGCCCCTCAAAACCATCATGAGGCTAACTATCTGATTTTTGAACAAGAAAATAAGAATTTAAAGGAGAAAATGACTATAGGTAAAGCGGCAGCAGAACTTGTTGAAAATGGGGATGTTATTTTTTTTGATTGTGGTTCAACAATCCCTTTTATTGCATCACAAATAAAATCAGATATAAAATTCACTGCACTTTGTTGTTCTCTAAATACATTTACAATTTTGCAAGAAAAAAGTAATTGTGAAGTAATACTAGCAGGTGGATCATACTCTAGTCATAACTCCTTTTTCACTCCAATTAATAACTCAGAAATAGAATCAATACTTACAACTAAAGCCTTTATTTCTGCGGCAGGTGTGAGCGATGAATATGGTGTTAGCTGCTTTGATTATAATGAAGCAAAAGTAAAAAAAATGGCAATGAAAAAAAGTAAAAAGAATATATTGGTATTTGATCATATGAAAATAGGACTAGTAAGAAAAGCATATATCAATGATTTAAATCAATTCGACTTATTAATATGTGATCAAGAATTACCTAAAAATTTCATAATGAAGAATAATCATCAATAATAACCGATGACTAAGTTAAGGAGAAAAAATATGGATAGTAAACAATTAGCACAATATATTGATCACACCGCGCTCACCGCAGAAAAAACAGAACAAGATATTCTTAAACTATGTGATGAAGCGATTCAGTACGGTTTTTATTCAGTCTGCATTAATTCAGGTTATATTCCTTTAGCCAAAGAAAAACTGGCAGGATCAAACGTCAAAATTTGTACGGTTGTTGGTTTCCCACTTGGTGCCAACTTATCCTCAGTCAAAGCGTTTGAAACCCAAGAAGCCATCAAAGCTGGTGCAGGTGAAATTGATATGGTAATTAATGTCGGCTTGATAAAATCAAATAAATGGGATGCCGTAAAAGACGACATTCAAGCTGTATTAACCGCTTGTCATGGTGTACCGCTTAAAGTGATTTTGGAAACATGCTTACTCACCAAAGAAGAAATCGTAAAAGCCTGTGAAATCTGTAAAGCGTTGGGTGTGGCATTCGTTAAAACCTCAACGGGTTTCAATAAAGGTGGAGCAACCGTAGAAAATGTGGCATTAATGAAGAAAACGGTAGGCAACATTGGCGTGAAAGCCTCTGGCGGTATTCGTGATACTCAAACCGCACTAGCGATGATTAAAGCGGGAGCTACTCGAATTGGCGCAAGCGCAGGCATTGCGATTGTAACGGGTGTTTCTGGTAATACCTCAAGCAATTACTAATCGATAATAAAAAAGGAGATTGAAGTGTGTGCTTCAATCTCCTTTTTAATCATCAAAGACTCAATTAAGCTTTAATTTGTCCTTTCAAGAAATCTAACAACTGATCTTTTGCAATCATTTGTTTTTCACCAGTGCGGCGATTTTTGTATTCGATTTCGCCATTTGCGAGATTTTTCTCACCAATCACCACCATATGTGGCACACCGATAAGTTCCATATCTGCAAACATTACACCTGGGCGTTCTTTACGATCATCAAAGATCACTTCTACACCTTGTGCCTGTAAAGTGCGGTACAATTCTTCGGCATATTCTTGAACGCTTTCAGATTTATGCATATTCATAGGCACGACAGCTACGGTGAATGGCGCAATTTCATCTGTTGGCCATACAATACCGCGATCATCAAAATGTTGTTCAATCGCCGCAGCCACCACACGCGTTACACCAATACCGTAACATCCCATGGTTACGACCATTGGACGACCATCTTCACCTTGAACAGTCGCATTCATCGCTTCTGAGTATTTTTTACCTAATTGGAAAATGTGGCCTACTTCGATACCACGTTTAATCAATAAGGTACCTTTACCATCTGGGCTTGGATCACCTTCAACCACGTTACGAATATCCGCCACTTTTGGTAAAGCTACATCACGTTCCCAGTTGATATTGAAGTAATGTTTACCATCAATGTTTGCACCTGCACTGAAATCAGACACTAATGCCACAGAACGGTCAATAATCACTGGAATATTGAGATTAACAGGACCTAATGAACCAACACCTGCACCAATTTTTGCTTTGATAACAGCTTCGTCTGCAAACTCAAATGGTGAAGCCACTTCAGGTAATTTTTCCGCTTTAATTTCATTTAATTCATGGTCACCACGAATGACTAATGCCACTAACGGTTGTTCTTCGATTGCCCCTTTTACGATTAAGGTTTTAACCGTTTTCTCAATAGGCAAATTGAATTGTTCCACCAACTCAGCAATCGTTTTTGCATTTGGAGTATCAACTAATTCCATGGCTTTCGTTGGTGCAGCGCGCTCACCAATTGCCACCGCTTCTGCTAATTCAATGTTTGCAGCATAGTCAGATTCCGTAGAGAAAATTACATCATCTTCACCACTGTTCGCTAATACTTGGAATTCATGTGAGGCGCTACCACCGATAGAACCGGTGTCTGCTTGTACTGCACGGAAATCTAAACCTAAACGATTAAAAATATTGCTGTAAGTTTGGTACATCACATCATAAGTTTGTTGCAAGCTAGCATGATCCGCATGGAAAGAATAGGCATCTTTCATGATAAATTCACGCGAACGCATGACACCGAAACGAGGACGCACTTCATCACGGAATTTGGTTTGAATTTGGTATAAATTGATCGGAAGTTGTCTGTATGATGACACTTCGCGGCGAACTAAGTCCGTAATCACTTCTTCATGTGTTGGACCTAATACAAAGTTACGATTACCACGATCTTCAAAACGAAGTAATTCTGGGCCATATTGTTCCCAACGGCCTGATTCTTCCCATAATTCTGCCGGTTGTACTACTGGCATTTTGATTTCAAGTGCGCCGCTTTTATCCATTTCTTCACGAATGATTTTTTCTACTTTACGGAGCACACGCCAGCCGGTTGGCATCCAGTTATAAAGACCTGAAGCAAGAGGACGAATCATCCCCGCACGAAGCATTAATTGATGGCTCACAATGGCCGCTTCCGCTGGGGTTTCTTTTAATGTTGAGAATAAATATTGACTTGTACGCATTGAATTAACCTTAGATTCTAAGCATTGAGAAAAAAATTGGTGAGAGTATAACAAAAAGTGCGGTCATTTTTAACCGCACTTTTTCTGAGAAAAGATTATCTTCTCGGTAAGTATCTAACTGGATCCACAGATTTACCTTTATAACGGATCTCGAAGTGAAGTTTCACAGCATTGGTTCCTGTGCTACCCATTTTCGCAATCTCTTGGCCTGCTTTCACTTCTTGTTGATCGCTCACAAGGATCTTGTCGTTGTGTGCATAAGCACTTAAGAAATCATCATTATGTTTGATGATGATTAAGTTACCGTAGCCACGTAATGCGTTACCCGCATACACAACACGACCATTTGCAGCAGCTTTAACTGCTTGGCCACGTGAACCACTGATATCAACCCCTTTGTTACCACCATCGGTATTAGAGAAACCTTGGATCACGTTACCTTGGGTTGGCCATTGCCATGCAATATTCGACGCAACTGGTGCCACAACATTTGCATTAACTGGTGTATTGTTTGTGGTTTCTACTTGTGTTGTCGTCGTTGCTGGTGTGCTAGGTGTATTGTTTGTGAAAACTGGTTTTGAAGGTTCACCGTTACCCACACCTGATTTAATCGGACCAATTACCGTACCATCAGAACCAATTTGTGTGCCATTTGCACCTGGTGTATAAGTCACTTCTGGCTCAGCAGGTGCCGCTGGTGCGGTAGTTTTCACTGGAACCGTTGTAGTGATTGTTTTTGTTGAACAATTTGAAATTTTTAATGTTTGACCCACGCTTAAGCTGTAAGGCTCTTTCATATTGTTCATGCTTGCCAAATCTTTTACGTCCATACCTGTTAAGTAAGCGATTAAGAACATGGTATCGCCTTTGTTTACTTTATAGGTGTTTCCTTTGTATGAACCTTTTTGAATTTGGCTGTAATCTGGTGCATTGGTATTTGGATTACGTGGCACGTTGATTGCACCTGAGCTGGTACAATCAGAAACTGTTTTAGTTACCGTTTTAGTTTGCGGTTGAACCGGTGCTGGAGCAGGCTGTGGTTGAGTTGCTGCTGGCTGTTGTACCGGTTGGTAAGTTGGTTGGAAACTTGGCTGTGGTGTTTGAGTTCCCGTTGGCACGCTGCTGCCCATTGTACTTGGCATGGTATTTTGTTGGATTTCTGGCTGCCATGTACCGCTAGAGTTATTATCAACAGGTTGCATTACACCTGGAGAAAGTGTGCCATCCACATTTTCGATTGGTGCCGGGCTATTTGAACTACAAGCCGTTAAAATAGCGATACTCACAGGGAGCAATAAAAACGATTTTTTCATTTATTCTTCCTTTAACATTAAATTTATTTCATTTCATTTGATTTGGCATTGAATTCTTTTCAATTTCCGGCATAAAGCTACCACCGGCAACCGCTCCCGTTCCTTCTACGGGTTGCATAATACCATTAGGTAATGCATCGGGATCTTGTTTTTGTGGTTCTCCTGTACAAGCTGAGATCAGCAATGCACTCGAGATAATTAAGAGTAATTTATTCATAAAAAAGGTCATCCTGTTATTTTAAAATAAGATAAGCAATCACAGCCAGAGCAACCACACTCCAACCAATGATTTCAATGGATTTACGTAATTTCGCGGCGAATTTCTCTCCGCCCCATGCAGCCAGTTTTGCCACTAAAATAAAACGAGCAAAACGCGACACGAATGCGGTAATCACAAAGGGGATAAATGCCATTTGCATCACGCCTGCGCAAATGGTGAAAACTTTGTAAGGAATTGGGCTAAAACCGGCAACAAAAACCACTAAAATGCCCCATTCTTTAAACCACGCCATAGCTTGTTCCCAAGCGGCTTGGTAACCCCATTGCTGAATATAACCTTGAACCCAATCAAAGGCATAATAGCCGATAGCATAACCAATCATTCCACCGACAACCGAAGCAATCGTGGTATAAAGTGCAAAACGAAATGCACTTTTCGGTTTTGACATTGACATCGGAATCAACATCACATCCGGTGGAACAGGGAAGAAAATGGCCTCAATAAAACTCACAAAGGATAACCAAAACACGGCAAAGCGATGTTTTGACCATTGCATTGTTTTATCATACATCGCACCAAAAATATTCATTCACTTATCCTTTATTGCTTCAATAGGGAAAATTCGTTTCAAAACGGCACATTATTCACTTTCCAGCCAATCTTGTAAAGCAGCAATTGACTGATGAGCCGTAAGATCCGCTTGAATTGGCGTAATTGAAACATAACCATTTTTTACCGCATAAAAATCCGTGCCTTCACCATCATATTCTGGCAAGCCTGACGGGCCAATCCAATAGATATGTTCACCTCGAGGATCCTTTTGTTTAATCACTTCCGCTGCAGAGGTGCGATAGCCTAAATGGCAGACTTTAATGCCTTTGAGTTCTTCGTAAGGCAAATCTGGCACATTAATGTTAATCACTTCGCGTTTATTCAATAATTGAGGATGTAATTTAGGAATCAAATCACACACCACGCGAGCCGCGGTTTCATAATGCAGACGACCATCTAAAGATACTGCAATAGCAGGCAACCCTAAATGGCGGCCTTCCAATGCTGCAGCTAAGGTGCCTGAATACAAGGTATCATCACCCATATTACAGCCTGCATTAATACCTGATACCACAAGATCCACTTGTCCTGATAAAAAACCGTTTAATGCCAAATGCACACAATCAGCCGGTGTGCCATTTACGCAATAATCACCACTGTCTAAATGACGTGGGCGAAGCGGCTCAACAAGCGTTAATGAGCTTGATGCCGCGCTACGATTACGATCGGGCGCAACAATCACCACATCGGCAATTTTGCGTAATTCTTTTGCTAAAACTTGAATCCCTTCGGCGTGAAAACCGTCATCATTGCTGACTAAAATTCGCATTATTCTTCTTCCTTAATATTCACTAACTCTCGCACCAATGCAGTCGCATAACTCCCTGCCGGCAAATAAAATGAGAGCTTCAATCCTTCTTCAACAAACGTCCAATGGAAATCTTTTGCCTGCATCAATAAAGGGCGGCGAGCGGCTTTCATTCTTTCTTGTTTCATTAATTCTTGGAAAACCTGATGTTCCAAAACCACTTGATTTTCGACCGCACTTGCGGATAAATTTTCTTCGCCAATTAAAGGCGCGGTCAGCAAAATATCTTGCTCGTTCAAACGTTGCTGTAAAACCGCTAAATCTTCATTTTCATCGGCCTTAAACCAACTGTGCGATCCGTTTAATTGCACAATATCGTCTCTTAGAACCTGATCTGCCACATTTTGTTCAATTCGTTCTGCCACAACTAAATTAAAAATTTCACTGCGAGCTGCTGAAAGGTAAAAACTGCGTTTTTTACGATCTTTGACCTTAATCTCTCCTTTCGCCCAACGAATCGCTTGAGTCAGATTATGGCCATCTCGACCAAAACGTTGTTCGGTGAAGTAGTTAGGAAAACCATATTTCGCCACAAAATTTAAGCGCTCATTTAATTCATCACTTTCTTTTGCACCGCGCAATAAAATCTCAAAAGCATTCCCTTGAAGACTACCTGTGCGAATTTTACGATTATGGCGAGTGACGTCTAAAATCTCGACGCCTTCCAATTGAAATTGGCTAAAATCAGGCGTTTCTTTACCTGGCATTTGTAAACAAAACCATTGTTCTGTAATACCATGACGATCTTTCAAACCAGCATACCCCATATTTCGATCAGAAATGCCCGCAAATTTGGCAAGTTTTTCGCCCACAAACAATGTATTGCAATCCGTTTTACGGATTTTTACCGCCACAAATTCGCCTTCGCCTGAC
>JAHZCF010000107.1 GCA_019423005.1 Haemophilus sp. | reverse complement strand
GGTTTGCCCTTTTTTCGATTATTTTTTACATTCTTAGTTTATTGTTGATCGCCCCATTTTTGATGAATTCATCAGAAGGGAGGTTGAGTCAAAGTAAAATCCCGTTTTTTCTGACCGCACTTGCAGCAATTGTTCTGCATGCTGTCAGCACGTTCCCTCTGCTAGAGGATCTTGCATCAGGGCAAAGTTTTACGCTAATGCAAATCGCTTCCTTAATGAGCGTCATTATTGCGTCATTGGCGACGCTTTCAATGTTTCTCGTTTCAACAATGTGGTTTGTTTTACCGATAGTGTATGCGTTTTCGATCATTAGCTTGATCTTTGCGACATTCTTATCAAGCCACATTATTCAAATGCTTAATCAAAATACGTTGATGTTATTCCATATTGGCTTGTCGCTATTTACCTATGCAGTTTGTTTTATTGCAACGCTTTATGTGATCCAATTGGTATGGTTAGACCGTAATTTGAAAAAACGTAAAATTCAATTTTCGCCAGCAATTCCGCCATTGATGGCAGTAGAACGCCATTTCTTTTGTTTATTTGCGATGGGGGAGGTTTTACTCACGCTGACGTTAATTTCAGGCACTTATCATGTGTTGCAAGCAGTGACCCCAGAAAATCTGCACAAAGCAATTTTCTCTTTCCTAGCTTGGATTAGTTTTGGTATTGCTTGTTTTGGTCATTGGCGATTGGGCTGGCGTGGAAAAAGGATGATTATTTACGCAATTTCAGGTATCATTCTGCTTACGATTGGCTATTTTGGTAGCCGTTTGATTTAATTAAAATCAAAGAACAGGTAAAAAGTGCGGTGAAAATGACCGCACTTTTTGTTGATTAACGAACAAAAGGATTTACCCTTGGACAGTATCCCCCTTAGTACTTTATTTATTACACTCATTATTTGTTTAGTTTTATCAGCCTATTTCTCCGGCTCAGAAACCGGATTACTCTCTCTCAATAAATATCGCCTTCGTTTTATGGCGGAACAAGGCAATAAAGGCGCGCAAAAAGCAGAAAAACTGCTCGAGAAGCCCGATACCTTGTTAAGTTTTATTCTGATCTTTAATAACCTTGTTAACATCAGTGCTTCCGCTATTGCAACCATGATTGGTATGCGTTTATATGGTGATGCGGGTGTAGCAATCGCAACAGGTTTATTAACCTTTGCTATGCTTGTTTTTTCTGAAATTTTCCCTAAAACCGTTGCGGCGATGCACCCAGAGAAAGTGGGATTATTTTCAAGTCACATTTTGTCGCTATTGTTAAAAGTGTTCTATCCATTAGTTTGGTTAATGAATATTTTTACGAAAACCTTAATGCGAATGGTGGGTTTAAAACCCGATATGCAAAAACAAGTGATTAGCCGTGAAGAACTTCGTAGTATTGTATCGGAAGCGGGAGAAGCTACTCCAGATGAACAGCATCCACAAATGTTGCTCTCTATTTTAGATATGGAAACGGTGACTGTCGACGATATCATGGTACCACGTAATGAAATTGCTGGGATTGATATCGATGATGATTGGAAAGCTATTATGCGCCAACTTAATCATGCACCACATAACCGAATTGTGTTGTATAAAGGCAGCCTTGATGAGCAAGTATTAGGGATTTTGCGTGTGCGTGAAGCGTTTCGTTTGTTATTAGAAAAAAATGAATTCACCAAAGAAACTTTACTACGTGCCGTCGATGAAGTGTACTTCATTCCAGAAGGGACACCACTGAAAACACAATTAGCGAATTTTCGTACGAAAAAAGAACGTATTGGTTTAGTGGTGGACGAATATGGTGACATTAAAGGACTTGTCACGCTTGAAGATATTTTAGAAGAAATTGTAGGTGATTTTACAACCACTACTGCACCGACTATTGAACAAGAAGTGGTGCAACAATCTGATGGCTCAATGATTATTGAAGGTTCGGCAAATCTTCGAGATTTGAATAAAATGTTTGGTTGGGAATTAGATACAGAAGATGCTCGCACCTTTAATGGTTTGATTCTCGAGCATCTTGAAGATATTCCTGATGAAGGAACCGTTTGTGAAATCGATGGCTTACGAATTACTATTTTAGAAGTCAGCGATAATATGATTAAACAAGCAAAAGTAGAGAAATTGGCCTCTTAAATGTGGCTTTTTCTAACCGCTCTTTTGTTTAAGAAGTACGTTATTTTTACAAAGGATTGAATATGACAGATGAGATTCGTTTAACACAATACAGCCACGGCGCAGGTTGAGGTTGTAAAATTTCGCCTAAGGTGTTAGGGACAATTTTACAGACTAAACTCGAAAAATTTGCTGACCCCAATTTATTAGTGGGAAATGAAACAGCGGATGATGCAGCGGTTTATGATCTTGGTAATGGGACTGCAATTATCAGTACTACGGATTTCTTCATGCCGATTGTGGACGATCCTTTTGATTTTGGCCGTATTGCGGCGACCAATGCCATTAGCGATATTTTTGCAATGGGCGGTAAGCCGATTATGGCGATTGCGATTTTAGGTTTCCCGATTAACAAATTGCCAGCAGAAGTGGCACAGAAGATTGTTGACGGTGGCCGTTTTGCTTGCCATCAAGCGGGAATTTCCCTTGCTGGAGGGCACTCGATTGATGCGCCAGAACCCATTTTTGGCTTAGCCGTAACGGGCGTTATAGCAACGGATCGTGTAAAACGTAATGCCTCTGCAGAAGCGGGTTGTAAGCTTTATTTAACCAAACCATTAGGTATCGGGGTGCTAACTACTGCAGAGAAAAAAGGCAAGTTAAAACCAGAACATCAAGGCTTAGCAACGGCAGCCATGTGTCAAATGAACCTGATTGGTAGCCAATTTGCGGAAGTTGCAGGTGTAACCGCCATGACGGATGTAACCGGCTTTGGTTTATTAGGACACTTAGCTGAAATCTGTGAAGGCTCAAATCTTAATGCGGTTGTGCATTTTGATAAAATCAAATTATTAGATGGCGTAGTGGATTATATTGCTGAAGGTTGTGTACCAGGTGGAACCAACCGTAACTTTGAAAGCTATGGTCATAAAATTGGTCCTCTTACGGATTATCAAAAGGCGGTACTTTGCGATCCTCAAACTTCAGGTGGCTTGTTGATTGCGGTTAAACCTGAAAGTGAAGCGGAAATCTTAGAGATTGCGAAAAAAGCCGGTATTGAGCTTAGTGAGGTTGGCGTATTGAAACCTCACCAAGAAAGTGTGCTGGTCGAAGTCGAATAAGTCATTTTCGTTAAAATAAAAAGTGCGGTGAAATTCACCGCACTTTTTTTATTCTTTATTTTCCTTGTTCTCTTTATTGTTGGAATACATCGAATCAATGATATGACGATAACGTTCCATAATTACTTTTCGGCGTAATTTGAGCGTAGGCGTGATTTCACCAAGTTTGACGCTAAATGCCTGAGAGAGTAGCGTAAATTTCTTCACCTGCTCAAAGTGTGCCAGTTCTTTTTGAAGACTTTCGATGCGTTGTTCAAACATTTTGATAATGTCAGAGTGTTTGAGTAATTCCATGCGATCTTGATACTTAATATTCAGTTTTTTCG
>JAHZCF010000106.1 GCA_019423005.1 Haemophilus sp. | reverse complement strand
GGGCAGGTCTTGCATTTAGTGGCACATTAGGCACATTTGCACCAAAAGCCTTTGCTGCAGACATTAAAGGTAAAACCATTGAAGCGGGGATTGCTTATCCGCTTTCTACCGGTTTTGACCCAATGACATCAAGTGGTGCATCACCTTATGCAGCAAACTTGCACATTTTTGAAGGTTTGGTGGATTTGCATCCTGCAACTCGTGAACCTTATCTTGCTTTAGCAGGAAAAGAGCCAGAACAAGTTGATGAAAAAACATGGCGTATTACTTTACGTGAAGGCGCAACCTTCCATGATGGCGCACCAGTCACCACTGAAGACGTTGTGTATTCTTTCAATCGTATTATGGATCCAGCCAATAAATCATTATTTGTGATGTTTATTGATTTCATTGAAAGTGTGAAAGCTTTAGACGATAAAGTGGTCGAATTTAAATTGAAATATCCATTTGCTTTATTTGCTAACCGCTTAACTTGCGTGAAAATTGTACCGAAACACGTGATCGACAAAGTCGGTCAATCTGCATTTGATGCGCACCCAGTTGGTTCTGGTCCATTCAAATTTGTTTCAGCGGTGAAAGATGACAAAATCGTCTTTGAAGCTTATGAACCTTACAACGGTAAATATTCAGCACAAGTTGAAAAAATGTCTTGGTTATTACTTTCTGATGCAGCAGCTCGTGTAACTGCGCAAGAGTCTAAACGTACTCAAGCAATGGAAAGCGTGCCTTATTTAGACATTAGTCGCTTGAAAAACAAAAAACAACAAGTGCAATCCGTTCAATCTTTCGGCCTGTTATTCTTAATGTTTAACTGTGAGAAAGCTCCGTTTAACAATCCAAAAGTACGTCAAGCGTTACACTATGGTTTAAATACTGACAAACTTGTTGATATTGTATTTGATGGTAATGCAGAAGCTGCAACATCATACTTACAAACGACTCACCCTGATTATATTAAGGCATCAACTCAATATCCTTATGATCCGGAAAAAGCAGCGGCATTATTAAAAGAAGCAGGTGTAACTGAGCTTAAATTTGAATTGCTCGCAACCGACCATGACTGGGTGAAAGAATCTGCACCGTTAATTTTAGAGTCTTGGAACAAGATTCCTGGTGTGAAAGTGACTTTACAACACTTACAATCTGGTGCGTTATACAGCAACAACGTAGATCCAGGTGTATATGAAGTGGCAATCGCTCCAGGTGACCCATCAGTGTTCGGTAATGACTTAGACTTGCTTTTAAGCTGGTGGTATCGTGGTGATGTGTGGCCAAAACGTCGTTTCCGCTGGAGTAATACCCCTGAATTTGCGAAAGTGACTGAATTACTCAATGCAGCAGTGAGAGCAAAAGATCACGCTGAAGCGAAAAAATCATGGGAAGAAGCGATTAACATTATTGCGGCTGAAGTACCACTTTATCCGATTGTTCATCGTAAACTTCCTTCTGCATGGGATGATAGTAGCCTTGAAGGCTATCAACCATTGGCGACAACCGGTTTATCTTTCCTAGGTGTGGGTCGTAAATAAAAGCACTTTTTAATGTTTAGGCTGTTGAGCAATCAACAGCCTTTTTTCTTTCTTTTTAACACCAAAGTGCGGTTATTTTTCTCTCTATTTTTCAATCATTTTTTCTCTCAATTTCATTTCAAAAAAATCTTTGTGAAGCCGATCACAGATTTGAATTTTGCTCTATGTACTTGGATTGACAGGGCTTAGGCTGAACATTATGATTACTGTAATTCATTTTGTTTTTGAATTTGATTGTTTCGCTTCATTTTTGAAGCTAACGAATTTCTCAAGCTAGAATAGGAGAAGTCAGATGGAAATGATACTTCGATTATTGTTACGCCGATTGATGGCCTTGCCAGTCATGATACTGGGTGTAACAGCTCTCGTTTTTGTGGTGCTTCAATTCACACCAGGTGATCCAGCTACGGTGGCATTGGGCGAAAGTGCTAGTGAAGCGGCAAAACAACTTTACCGCGAATCACATGGCTTAAATGATCCACTCTTTGTTCAATATTTTCGTTTCTTAGGCAACTTACTTGTATTGGATTTTGGTGTGACGATGCCACCAGAATTACCCATCAGTAGCATGCTAGCGAAATCTTTCCCAATCACATTACAACTTACCTTAATTGGCGTGGTGTTTGCGGCAGTAGTGTCTTTCTCATTAGGTGTACTTGCAGCGCTTTATCGTGATAGCTGGGTAGACCAAGTGATTCGTTTAATCTCTGTTGCAGCGGTTGCAACACCATCATTCTGGCTAGGTATCTTACTTATTCAATGGTTCTCTTTGGAATTAGATTGGTTGCCTTCTGGTGGTTTTGTACCATTCAGCGAAAGCCCAATGGGGTATATCAATTCCATGATTTTGCCATCTCTTGCACTTGCTGTGCCAGTATGTGCGTCATTAATTCGTGTGGTGCGTACAACCATGGTTGAAGAAATGGATAAAGACTATGTGAGAACAGCGATTGGTAACGGTGTGCCTTATGCAACCGTTATTCGTCACAACGTATTACGTAATGCCTTAATTACACCTGTGACTGTATTAGGCTTACGTGTAGGTTACTTACTTGGTGGTGCGGTAGTTATCGAACAAATCTTTGACTTACCAGGTATGGGTAAATTGATTTTTAACGGTATCGTCAACCATGACTTGCACTTAGTACAAGGTGTGGTACTAACAATCGCCTTTACCTTCGTTTTAGTGAATATTATCGTTGATATTCTCTATGTATTGATTAACCCTAAAATTCGGAGTCTATAATGTTTCGTCAAGGTTTAGCAGATCGATTAGCTGCAAGCGGTGCGAGATTCCGAGCACTTTCCACCGCATCAAAAATTTCATTATTATTCTTAGTTTTCGTTGCTTTAGTGGCGGTGTTTGCCCCTTGGGTCGCAACACATGATCCATTAGAAGTGATCGCACGTATGCGTGCTCCAAGTGCGGAATATTGGTTTGGGACTGATCGACTTGGTCGTGATATTTTCTCTCGTATTGTTTACGGCGCCCAAACGTCCTTATTTATCGGTTTAGGTGCGGTAGCTTGTGCCATTCTTTTCGGTAGTGTTTTAGGGGCTACTGCAGCGACATCTGATAAATGGGGCAATGAAATTATTATGCGCTTAATGGATATTTTAATGGCTTTCCCGGGTATCGCATTAGCGGCAGTGTTATTAGCAACCTTTGGTAACTCTGTACCGGTCATTATCATCACCATTGCCGTGGTTTATACCCCGCAACTTGCTCGTGTGGTTCGTGCGAATGTGGTATCACAATGGGATGAAGACTATGTGCGTGCTGAACGCGTTATTGGTGGTAGCCGTACTTATATTCTTCTCAAACACGTTGTACGCAATACCGCGGCACCGGTTTTAGTCTTCGCAACCGTAATGGTGGCTGATGCCATTGTATTCGAAGCCTCGCTTTCTTTCTTGGGGGCAGGTGTACAACCACCACATCCTTCATGGGGTAACATTCTTTCTGAAGGTCGTAACATTGTATTAAACGGTGCATGGTGGGCGACAACCTTTGCAGGTGTGATGATTCTTTTAACCGTATTAGCCTTAAATATCTTAGCGGAAGGTCTTACTGATGCCTTGGTTAACCCGCGCTTAAAAGGCGGTAAAAAACCAGAAGGCAAATCAGATGAACGTCTTTCTACTGACGTACAAGAAGCGCTTTCTGAAGGTCTTGCGTTAAAACGTTACTTACTCAAATTACATGAAAAAGAAATCACACGTACTAATCGTATGCAATTAGATCCAAATGCAAAACCGATTTTACAAGTGAAAAACTTATCAATCCGTTTCCCGAATCGTTATGGTGAAATTCCATTGGTAGATAACATCAGCTTCACCGTAAATGAAGGGGAAACCATGGGGTTAGTAGGTGAGTCTGGTTGTGGTAAATCTATTACCGCATTCTCTATCATGGGCTTGTTACCAAAAACAGCAAAAATTACCGGGGAAGTGCTTTTCACCGACCGTAGTGGCAAACAACATAGCTTACTTAATTCTAACAATTTAAGTGAATTGCGTGGTTCTGAAATTGCGATGATTTACCAAGACTCTTTAAGTGCGTTAAACCCATCAATGCGTATTAAAGATCAAATGGCACAGCTCATCAAACGTGGCAGTCACCATACCGCAGAAAAATTGTTGGAATGGGTACACCTTGATCCTGAAAAAGTGTTGAATCGTTATCCACACGAACTTTCTGGTGGTCAACGTCAACGTGTGGTGATTGCAATGGCATTAACTCGTGAACCGAAATTATTAATCGCCGATGAACCAACAACTGCATTAGACGTAACCGTTCAAGCTGAAGTAGTGAAATTATTGAATGAACTACGTGAAAAACTGGGGTTTGCAATGGTGTTTGTCAGCCACGATTTAGCCTTGGTTGCTCAATTAGCCCACCACATTACGGTAATGTATGCAGGGCAAGTGGTTGAAATGGCACCAACATCCTTATTGCTTGCTAATCCAACTCACGAATATACCCGTGGCTTATTGGGCTCTGTACTTTCAACTGAAGTCCGTGCGAAACGTTTATATCAAATTCCGGGCAGCGTACCGTCACCTTACGACTTTGCGGCAGGTGACCGTTTTGCAAGTCGTTCATTACGACCAGATGCAAATCCGGATCAAAAATTGATATTAACCGCTGTGGAAGGCGAGCCGTCTCACTTGTGGGCTTCTCATCTAGCTAAGCCTGTAACGGAAGCGAAAGGAGCATAATATGAGCAGTAGTATTAAAGTCATTAAAGAACAAAACATCATCGATTTAGAAAATATCGTGGTGCAATTTCCTTCTCGCGACGGTTCGTTGTTTGGACGTAAAAAATTCACTGCGGTGAACAATGTGAGTCTTGGCATCAAAGCAGGGGAAACCATTGGTTTAGTTGGGGAGTCTGGCTGCGGGAAATCTACCTTAGCCAACGTGATCATTGGACTGCTTAAACCAACGTCAGGTTTAGTGAAATTCAACGGTTTACAAATGCAATATGGCAGCTCAGAAGCGAGAAAACAATTCGGTCGCCAAGTGTCGGTCATTTTCCAAGACCCGGCAACTGCACTGAATCCTCGTATGAAAGTGTTGGATATTTTGCGTGACCCAATGGATATTCACAATGTGTTACAACCCCATGAACGGGAAAAACGCGTGTATGACTTGCTTTCTCGCGTCGGTTTACCTCGTTCTGCGGCACAAGTTGAGCCAACTCGTTTATCAGGTGGACAAAAACAACGTGTGGCGATTGCACGTGCTTTAGCGCTGAATCCAAAACTGATTGTGGCGGATGAGCCGACTTCTGCATTAGACGTATCTGTTCGTGCTCAGGTATTAAACTTATTGGCAGACTTGAAAAAAGAACTCAATCTTGCCATGGTGTTTATCTCTCACGATATCCAAACCGTACGCCAAGTATCTGATCGCATTGTCGTGATGTACGGCGGTCAAATTTTGGAAACAGGTAGCACTGAAGATATTTTCAACCACCCAACCGTGGATTACACAAGAAAATTACTTGGTGTTGCGCCATCGTTGTTATAACACGAGTGAATAAAATATCTTAATTTATGACCGCACTTTAAAAGTGCGGTTATTTTTTTGTTTATTTTTAATGTTGATAAATGATTGGAAACATATTCCGAAAATCTTTTAGCATTTAGGTTTTTTCTTAAATAGCGTAGAATGGGCATATAAAAATAAGGAGATTTAATATGCAACAAAAAATTCAACAAGCATTAGCCGATTCGCCACTTTCAAATGCAATTCTTTCTGCATTAGAAGAACAAGAATGGAAAGGTTTTTTACCGGCTGAGAAAGTGCGGTCAATTTGTGATGAATTTAAGCTTACGCCTGTTCAATTAGGTTTGGCGCTTTTACCTGTGGCAGCTTGTTATAGCCACACACCCATTTCAGAATTTCATGTTGGCGCGATTGCGATTGGTGAAAGTGGTGATTTTTACTTTGGTGCAAATCAAGAATTTCAGGGGAGTAGCATGGCTCAAACCATCCATGCTGAACAAAGTGCGATTAGCCATGCATGGTTACGTAATGAACCTCGCATCACGGATATCGTGGTGAATTACACGCCTTGTGGTCACTGTCGTCAATTTATGAATGAGCTTTATCAAGCTGAAGATTTGAAAATCCATTTACCACACAGTCAAAATAATCCACTTCCTCAATATTTACCCGACAGCTTTGGACCAAAAGATTTAGGTGTTGATTTGCTTCTATTAAACAAAGAAGAACAAGGTTTCACATTGACGACGGAAGATGAAGTGGCAAATAAAGCGATTTTAGGCGCAAACCGAGCACATTCACCTTATTCTAAAAGCCCTCATGGTGTCGGCATTTTATTTAAAAATGGGGAAATGATTTGTGGTCGATATGCAGAAAATGCGGCATTTAACCCAAGTTTACCAGCTATGCAAACGGCGATTAATTTTGCTTATTTAAATCAATTGGATGTATCAAAAATTGAGCGAGTAGTGTTTGCAGAGAAACCGTTGCGTTTAAGTCACCGCAAGATGGCAGAGCAGTTATTGAAGAGCCTCTGTAAGGTGAAAATGGAATATATTAGCCTGTAAGTGCGGTCAAAAATTAATTATTTTTGCACTAAAAGAAAAGGCGAACAGAGATAATCTCTCATGCTCGCCTTTCTTTTTACTGATTTTACGCTAATTCAGCACGTAATTTTTTCGTAACATCAACCATCACTTTTAATGCCGCAATTGTTTCTGGCCAACCGCGCGTTTTTAAACCACAGTCTGGGTTTACCCATAAACGTTCTTTCGGCACCACTTGTAATGCTT
>JAHZCF010000105.1 GCA_019423005.1 Haemophilus sp. | reverse complement strand
CAATATCTAACATAATGATTTCCTAATCTTTTTGATACAGGCGGTAACTCACCATTCCTGTGGTTTTTTCTTTTAGTAATTGCCAATTGTCAGGCACGCTAAGCGGTTTATCTTTTTCTGTTTCAACATAAATCAACGCATGGGGTAACAGCCAATTCTTTTCCTCCAAGAGGGCAATTGCTTGTTCGGCTAAGCCAAAATGAAAAGGTGGATCTAAAAATACCACATCAAAGTGCGGTTGATTTTGCACTTGTTTTAAAAATTCTAAACTATTTTGATTGATTACCTGAGCTTGTTCACTGGTTGTTTTTAGCGTTTGCAAATTTTTCTTTAATTGGTTTGCCACATTTTTATCTAACTCTAAAAACGTCACCTGTTTCGCTTGGCGAGAAAGGGCTTCAAAACCAAGTGAGCCACTGCCTGCAAAGCAATCAAGACAATGGCTATCCACAATGTAAGGCATCAACCAGTTGAATAAGGTTTCTTTTACGCGATCGCCTGTTGGACGCAAACCTTCAGCATTTAAAACCGGTAATTTTCGTCCACGCCAAAGACCCGCGATGATTCGAACTTCGCCTTTGGCATTTTGAACTTGCATTTTTTTCATAAAGAAACAGATTTTTAGTGAAAATTGTGCTTAGTTTAGACGATTTTTTGCTAGAATAGGCAGTATTTTTTACAGATTTGTGTTTAAGAGAAGAATTTATGTCAGAAGAAAAGAAAAAAGGTGGATTTTGGGCCTCCCTTTTTGGTCGCAATAAAAAGCAAGAAGAACAAAAAATTGAGCCAATTATTGAAGAGCCATCTGTCGAACCTGCCGATGTTTCACCTGAGGAAGAAATTGTTCACGCTGAAGAGAGCGTTCAATTAGAACAAGTTGAACAGGAAGAATTACAGGAATTAGCTGAACAACTGCAAGAAGATAAAGCAGAAGAGGTCGTTGTTGAGCATCTTGAACCTATCATAGAACAAGTGATTTCACCTGAAAGTGCGGTCAATGTTGAACCTGTTTTAGATACACCGGTGATTGAAACAATTGACGAAGAAACAGTAAAAACAGAAGAAATTTCAACCGCACTTCCTACAGCAGAGCCAGCAGAAAGCATTATTGAACAAGATAATGTCATTGAAGATCTTCCTGTGGTTGAAGCTGAGATTGAGCCTGAAATTGTTGACGATGTTAAAGACGAATTACGTTCAGATATCAATACCGAAACGCAAGAAAAACCAAGTGAAGGTGGCTTTTTCAGTCGTTTAGTCAAAGGCTTACTCAAAACCAAACAAAATATTGGTGCGGGTTTCCGTTCTTTCTTTTTAGGCAAGAAAATTGATGATGATTTGTTTGATGAGTTGGAAGAGCAACTTTTAATTGCCGATATTGGCGTACCAACAACCAATAAAATCATTAAGAATTTAACGGAGCATGCAAGTCGTAAACAATTACAAGATGCGGAATTACTTTACCAACAACTTAAAGTTGAAATGGCGGAGATCTTAAAACCTGTCGCGCAGCCGCTAGTTATTGATACGACTAAAAAACCGTATGTTATTTTAATGGTTGGCGTGAATGGTGTAGGTAAAACAACCACAATTGGTAAGTTAGCTCGTAAATTCCAAAATGAAGGTAAATCAGTCATGTTAGCGGCAGGGGATACCTTCCGTGCGGCAGCAGTAGAACAACTTCAAGTATGGGGTGAACGTAACAATATTCCGGTGGTGGCACAAAGTACGGGTTCAGATTCTGCGTCGGTGATTTTTGATGCGATGCAATCTGCCGCAGCACGTAACATTGATATTTTAATTGCTGATACGGCAGGACGTTTACAAAATAAAAATAATCTCATGGATGAATTGAAGAAAATTGTTCGCGTCATGAGAAAATACGATGAAACCGCACCGCACGAAATTATGCTTACTCTTGATGCGGGTACAGGACAAAATGCAATTAGCCAAGCTAAACTCTTTGATGAAGCAGTTGGACTAACCGGTATCTCATTAACCAAGTTAGACGGTACAGCAAAAGGTGGGGTAATTTTCGCCATTGCAGATCAGTTTAATTTACCAATTCGTTATATTGGTGTGGGTGAAAAGATTGAAGATTTACGTGAATTTAATGCAGAAGAATTTATTGAAGCGTTGTTCGTTCACGAAAATGAAGAATAAAAAGGAATAATAAAGTGATTCGATTTTCAAATGTTTCTAAAGCTTATCACGGTGCGACTCAGCCGGCCTTGCAGGGTTTGAACTTTCATCTTCCTGTCGGAAGTATGACTTATCTTGTTGGGCATTCTGGCGCGGGTAAAAGTACCTTGCTTAAATTGATTATGGGTATGGAGAAAGCGAATGCCGGTAATATTTGGTTTAATGGCCATGATATTACGCGTTTGTCTAAGTATGAAATCCCATTTTTACGCCGCCAAATCGGTATGGTTCACCAAGATTACCGTCTATTAACGGATCGTAGCGTGGCAGAAAATGTAGCATTGCCATTGATTATTGCTGGCATGAATCCGAAAGAAGCGCATACACGTGCATTGGTTGCGTTAGATCGCGTGGGCTTACGTAGTAAAGCGAATTATATGCCGCCACAAATCTCAGGTGGGGAACAACAACGCGTAGATATCGCACGTGCAATCGTACATAAACCGCAACTTTTATTAGCGGATGAGCCGACAGGTAACCTTGATGATGAACTTTCCTTAGGGATTTTTAATCTTTTTGAAGAGTTTAATCGTTTAGGCATGACAGTCTTGATTGCGACACACGATATCAATTTAATTCAAAAAAAACCAAAACCATGTCTTGTACTTGAACAAGGCTATTTACGCTATTAAGGATAAAAAATGACAAGACGTATTGATGCTTCTTTTGGCGTGCAAACTGCCTATACTTTGCGTTCTGTTTGGGGCGATTTGGTAAAACGTAAATTTGGTACATTGCTAACAATTTTAGTCATTGCCGTGTCTTTAACGATTCCAACGGTGAGCTATTTGTTATGGAAAAATTTACATTTAGCGACGACTCAATTTTATCCGGAAAGCGAACTCACAATCTACTTACACAAAAATTTAAGTGAAGAAGATGCTAACTTAGTGGTGGAAAAAATCCGTCAACAAGAAGGCGTGGAATCTTTAAATTATGTTTCTCGCCAAGAAAGCTTAAAAGAATTCAAAAGTTGGTCTGGTTTTGGTGAAGAATTAGAGATTTTAGATGATAACCCATTACCGGCTGTCGTGATGGTGAAGCCGTCTAAAGACTTTAATGCATCTGAAAAACGAGCAGAATTACGTACTAACTTAAATAAAATTAAAGGGGTGCAAGAAGTTCGTTTAGATAACGATTGGATGGAAAAATTGACCGCACTTTCGTGGTTATTTGCGCATGTGGCAATTTTCTGTACGGTTTTGATGACTATTGCGGTATTCCTTGTTATCGGAAATAGTATTCGCTCTGATGTATATAGTAGTCGCGCAAGCATTGATGTGATGAAACTATTGGGTGCTACAGATCAATTCATTCTTCGTCCTTATCTTTATACAGGCATGATTTATGCGGTGTTGGGCGGATTGGTTGCTGCACTCTTTAGCAGTCTTATTGTCGGGTACTTTACTTCAGCGGTGAAGTATGTGACGGATATCTTTGCGGTTACATTTGAGCTCAATGGATTAGGCGTTGGTGAGCTAATCTTCTTATTAGTCAGTTGCTTAATTATGGGTTATGTTGGTGCTTGGATTGCTGCAACAAGACATATTGCAATGTTAGATAACAAACTATAGATTTCATTTATATTAAAGTGCGGTTATTTTTTGTCGTGTTTTCATCTGAAAAACATTCGGAAAAATGACCGCACTTTTTTGTATGTGGAAATTAATTGAACAAAAAGCTTGCATAATTAGGTGTTTTTGTGTAATATCCACGGGCTTTCAGATATTGAAAGCCGTTTAATGTAATCATTTATTAAACGAGTATTACGATATGTAATACTAACAATGTTTCCGATTT
>JAHZCF010000104.1 GCA_019423005.1 Haemophilus sp. | reverse complement strand
TTGAACCTTATGGTGAAATTGGCAAAATTGACTCAGCGCGTCGTTGCGGTTTATACCATTTTTCCTTACAAAAACAACCGCACTTTGATCTTCAATCTTATTGGAAATGCTACCAAAATGATGTATTAGGCGATCTCCGTATTTTCAGTTTGCCGGGTGTATTCAGTGCCAATGAACTTGATAGTGGCACGTCACTTCTACTTTCTACCTTAATGTCACCAATTCAAGGCAAAGTATTAGATGTTGGTTGCGGTGCGGGTGTTATTGGTTCCATGATCAAAAAACATCACCCTAAAACGGATGTCACAATGACTGATATTCATGCAATAGCAATTCAATCTGCTCGTCAAACGCTTGCTGAAAATCAGCTTGAAGGTCAGGTTATCGCAAGCGATGTGTTTTCCCATATTGAGGGAAAATTTGATCTGATTATTTCAAACCCGCCTTTCCACGATGGAGTTGATACCGCTTATCGTGCGGTGAAAGAACTTATTCAACAAGCAAAATGGCATTTAACGGCAGGCGGAGAACTGCGTATCGTTGCTAATGCATTTCTACCCTATCCCGATTTATTAGCACAACATTTCGGTAAGTTTGATGTACTTGCTCAAACCTCCAAATTTAAAGTATATTCCGTGAGAAATTAAGGAGAAAACAATGTTTGTAACCAGTTCAGCTATTCAAAATGGTGCCTTTGAAGACAAATATGGTAAACGCGGCACACAATTTAGCCCAAATGGTATGCCGACCTACTCTATTCCGTTTGAAATTCACGATGCCCCTCAAGGCACTAAATCCTTTGCAGTTGTCTTAGAAGATAAAGACGCAATTACGGCGAGTGGCTTTGTGTGGATTCATTGGCTTATTGCGGATCTTGAACGTACAGTTATTCAAGAAAATGAAAGCCAAACCGCAACTGATTATGTACAAGGTGCAAACACTTGGGCGAGTAAATTAGGTCAATTTGATATTGAAGAAGCCTCATTCTATGGCGGTATGGCACCACCAAACTGTTTACACCGCTATGAACTTATTGTGTATGCACTCGATACCAAACTAAACCTCAAACCGGGATTCCGTTTTAATGATCTGCATTTTGCGATTCAAGGGCATATTTTGGATCAAGCTGTGATAATGGGCACCTATGATGTTTAATCATTTATAGCTCATTCTAAAAATACCATAAAAAATGACCGCGCTTTATCGAAGTGCGGTCATTTATTTTGAGGGTTTATAATGTGATTTTATTTGATGAATCTTTCACTAATTTCGCGTGCGCTTTTTTCTGTTCTTTCATCTTATTGCTCGTTTCACGGCGTAAAGTAGAAAGTTCCGCATTGCGAATGTTGTACTCATCCACACGGCCTTCATAATCATCACGCATATTTTCGATAATCGCACGAACATCTTCAATGCTCATATCATCACGAATATATTGATTTAAGTTATCTAACAATAAGACACGTTTTTGGTTATCACGAATTTTGCGGTTGTTGTCTTCAATGTCACGTTTAAGTTTATTTTTCAAACGATACAAACGCACATACTCTAATACTTCTTGGAAGGATTTACTTACATTTCTCATGATCGACTCTCTCAAAGTTAAAAATAAACTTCGAGTACTGTAGCCTTTTTTTTCGTCCCCGTCAAAAGCTTAAATTTAAATTAATGGATTAGATCAAAAAACTGTTTGATTTAGTTGATTATCCTATTCGGTAGTGGTAAAAATGAAGAATCTATTCAAAATAAAATAAGGAAACACAATGTCAAAAGTCTTTAATTTTAGTGCTGGTCCAGCCATGATTTTCCCTGAGGTACTACACAAAGCACAAGCTGAGCTAACTAACTGGCTTGGTCAAGGTGTGTCAGTGATGGAAGTCAGCCACCGTGGCAAATATTTTATGGAATTGATTACTCAAGCAGAAAAAGATCTGCGCGAAGTGTATAACATTCCAGATAATTATCGCGTGTTATTCCTACAAGGTGGCGCACGTGGTCAATTTGCAGCCTTACCGATGAACTTAATTGGTGAGAAAGGCAAAGCACTTTACTTAAATAGCGGTCACTGGTCTGCAACTGCAGCGAAAGAAGCGCGTAACTTTGCTGAAATTGATGAAATTACCATTGTAGAAAATGGTGATCACACTCGCATTACCAACCTTGATTTCAGTGACATTGCGGAACAATACGATTACGTTCACTATTGCCCAAATGAAACCATCAGTGGTGTAGAAATTTTTGATGTACCGAATGTGGGCAATGCGGTACTTGTAGCCGATATGTCATCTAATGTGCTCTCTCGCGAAATTGATATTAGCAAATTTGGTGTCATTTACGCGGGTGCACAAAAAAATCTTGGCCCAGCAGGGATTACACTTGTGATTATTCGCGATGATTTAATTGGTCATGCTCGCCAAGCAACACCATCAATTTGGAATTACGCCACACAACGTGATGCAGACTCAATGATCAATACCCCGCCAACATTTGCTTGGTATCTCTGTTCATTGGTTTTCAAACACATTCAAGCGATTGGTGGCTTAAAAGAAATTGCAAAACGTAACGCCGTGAAAGCACAAACACTTTATGATTACATTGATAGCAGCAAACTCTATCGTAACGTAGTGGCTAAAGAAAACCGTTCAACCATGAATGTCACATTTGTGACAGGCAATCCTGAACTTGATGCTAAGTTTGTTGCGGAATCTACAGCTGCAGGTCTTCAAGCCTTAAAAGGTCACAAAGTGTTAGGTGGTATGCGTGCATCTATCTACAATGCAATGCCATTAGAAGGTGTACAAGCGCTCATTGAATTCATGAAAAAATTTGAAGCTGAAAATAGCTAATTACCTGATTCATTAAACTCAACGTGCGGGCTGAAAGGCCCGCTCGTTTTTATAAGGAAAGCATATGCAATACATCAACGTCGCCAATCAAGGTGTGAAATCTCTTTCACCTTACCAAGCTGGAAAACCAATCGAAGAACTCGAACGCGAACTAGGCATTACTAATATCGTTAAACTTGCCTCAAATGAAAACCCTTTCGGTTTTCCTGAAAGTGCGAAAAAAGCCATTCAAGCCCAACTTGATCATTTAACGCGCTACCCTGATGCAAATGGTTTTGAACTTAAAGCGGCTATTGCGAAAAAATTTGGTGTGCAACCAAACCAAATCACCCTTGGCAATGGTTCTAACGATTTATTAGAGCTCTTTGCTCATACCTTTGCGGGTGAGCATGATGAAGTGATTTATTCACAATATGCTTTTATTGTTTACCCTTTAGTGACCAAAGCTATTAATGCTGTCGCAAAAGAAATTCCCGCTAAGAATTGGGGACATGATTTAAACGGATTTTTGACCGCACTTTCAGATAAAACCAAGCTGATTTTTATTGCTAATCCAAACAACCCGACCGGAAATTTCTTAACGGAAGCAGAATTGGATGCTTTCTTGGCCAAAGTACCTGAAAATGTGATTGTGGTATTAGATGAGGCTTATACCGAATTTACTCATCCAAGCGAACGCGTTAATTCTTTTGCATTACTAGATAAATACCCTAACCTTATTGTTTCTCGCTCCCTATCAAAAGCTTATGGATTGGCTGGGTTACGTATTGGCTACGCGGTCTCTAATCCTGAAATCGCAGACTTATTAAACCGTGTTCGTCAGCCATTTAACTGTAATAGTCTTGCTTTAACTAGCGCGATTGCGGTGATGAATGATGATGCTTTTGTTGAAAAAGTGGCTGAGAATAATCGGCAAGAAATGAAACGTTATGAAGCCTTATGCCAACAATATGGCTTAGACTTTATTCCGTCTAAAGGTAATTTTATTACCATTGATTTTAAACAGCCTGCCGCACCAATTTATGATGCATTATTACGTGAAGGTGTCATTGTTCGCCCAATTGCAGGCTATGGCATGCCAAATCACTTACGTATCAGTATTGGCTTACCGCAAGAAAACGACAAATTTTTTACTGCACTTAAAAAAGTGCTTAATTTAGGAAATAAAAAATAGGAGCTTTTATGACACAAGTAACAATGATGGGGAATCCCATTGAAGTAAGTGGCAACTTTCCAAAAAAAGGAGAAAAAGTGACCGCATTTACACTCACCAATAAAGAACTTGCTGATGTGACCCTTGATGCTTATGCAGGAAAACGCAAGATTTTAAATATTTTCCCGAGTATTGATACAGGTGTATGCGCAACTTCTGTCCGTAAATTCAATCAACAAGCGGCTAATTTAAATAATGCCGTGGTGCTTTGTATTTCCGCTGATTTACCTTTTGCACAAGCACGATTCTGTGGTGCAGAAGGTATTGAGAACGTAGAAACACTTTCTACTTTCCGCCATAAAGAAGTCCATGAAAGCTTAGGGGTAAACATCACAACTGGTCCAATCTCGGGTTTGACTGCTCGTTCAGTGATTGTTTTAGATGAAAACAACAATGTGTTGCATAGTGAATTGGTGTCTGAAATTAAAGATGAGCCAAATTATGAAGCTGCGCTAGCCGCACTATAATGAATAAGGCGCTTTTTTCATAGAAAGCGCCTTTTTATTTATTCAGGAAAGATTTCGTTCAATATCAATGCTATTCCATCATCATTATGCGAAGCGGTGACGCGATTAGCAGCTTGTTTAATCTCATCAGGTGCATTGCCCATTGCCACGCCTAATCCCACGTTTTCTAACATATCTAAATCGTTAAAGTTATCACCGAAAGCAACACATTCCTCCATCTTCACATGGAAGTAATCTTCGAGAAAACGTACTGCATTACCTTTTGTCGCCGATTTATGCATCACTTCAAGGAAATTCGCATGAGAACGGCAAATACTTAAATGCGGGAATTTCTCTTTCAAGATTTGCTCAATAGCAATCACTTCATCTGTTTCACCAATGATTTGAATTTTATGTGGAGAATAGACCGCACTTTCATCATAAGGATCAATCTGAATGCCTGTCACGCTACGTTCATAAATCACCCATTTATTATCCAAATCGCGAGCGACGCAATCATCATAGGTATAATAATTGACACCTAGTGCAGGATGGTCTGCTAATACTTGATTAATGGCTTGAATATCAGCGGGATCTATTTGTACCGAATAAATAGGTGTGACGTTTTTATCTAAAATCAAGGCGCCACTAAATGCCACAATGATGTTGTAATTTTCAATGAGTTTTGCATAAGGCCAAATACCAAGCGGCGAACGAGCAGAGATTGGTGTAAATGGAATACCTTGTTTTGTAATGCGTTGAATTGCATCTAAGGTTTTAGGCGAAATTCGATGATCCGACGTTAATAAGGTACCATCAAAATCGCTGAATACGGCTTTATACATAATTGCTCCAAATCGTCATTATTTTTCGGAAAGGTAAGGATCGGCAAAGCCTAAACCTTGCATAATTTCAGTTTCTAAACTTTCCATTTCTTCTGCTTCATCATCTTCAATATGATCGTAACCCAGTAAATGTAAGCTACCATGTACAATCATATGCGCCCAATGTGCCATTAAAGGCTTTTCTTGCTCGATAGCTTCACGCTCCACCACTTGACGACAAATCACTAAATCGCCCAACAATGGCAACTCCACTTCATCAGGGCATTCAAAAGGGAAAGACAACACATTGGTTGGACGATCTTTTCCACGATAAGTCAAATTCAAGTCATGGCTTTCCGCTTCATCCACAATGCGCACCGTCATTTCCACATTATCACTTTCTGGTTGCACTGCAGCGGTTGCCCATTGCAGAATTTGCGCTTCTGATGGCAAGCCTTCTGTATTTTCACAGGCCAGTTGCAAATCGATAATCGTATTGCCCATGTTATTCTCCTAAATTCGTTTCATTTTCTGACCGCACTTTTTGCTCACGTTCAGCTCGACGCTGCGCTGCGATTTCTTGGCGACGGATTTCATCTTGGGCTTCCCATTCTTCGTAAGCTTGCACCACTTTTGCTACCACAGGATGCCGCACAATATCTTTACTTTCAAAGTAGTTAAAGCTTAATTCCGACACTTTGCTTAACACTCCCATGGCGTGGCGTAAACCTGATTTTGTACTACGTGGTAAATCGATTTGAGTCACATCCCCTGTAATCACGGCTTTGGAATTAAAACCAATACGAGTCAAAAACATTTTCATTTGTTCGACCGTCGTATTTTGGCTTTCATCTAGAATGATAAAACTGTCATTGAGTGTGCGACCACGCATATAAGCCAATGGTGCGATTTCAATCACATTACGCTCCATTAATTTTTGTACACGTTCAAAGCCAAGCATTTCAAATAACGCATCATAAAGTGGTCGTAAATAAGGTTCAATTTTTTGGCCTAAATCACCCGGCAAGAAACCTAATTTTTCGCCTGCTTCCACCGCAGGACGAGTCAGCAAAATGCGACGAATTTCTTGGCGTTCTAATGCCTCGACAGCAGCCGCTACGGCTAAAAAGGTTTTTCCCGTTCCAGCAGGCCCAATTCCAAAACTAATATCGTGCGTAAGAATATTGTGTAAATACTGAATTTGATTTTCACCACGCGGTTTAATCAAACCACGCTTGGTTTTAATTGTAGTACTATAGACGTGATTTTCACTGCGTGACTCACGCCCTGCTTGAGATAACATTCTGCTCTCTTGCAAGGCAATATGCACATCTTCCAAATCAAGTTCTTTCACTTTCCCCTTAATTGGTGCTGTCTCTACATATAATGCCTGGATTAATTTAGCTGCACGCTCAATTAATTGCTCATGATGTGGTTTCGGACTTTCATCGTTAGATTTCACCATGAAAGTAAAATTATTGCGGGAAATATTGAGGTTAAATTCTTTTTCAATCAGTTTGATATTTTCATCGAATGCACCGCAAAGGGATTGCAGACGATCATTTTCTTGAGGTTCTAAGGTAAAAGTTGTCATTAAATCTCATTTTAGAATTGTGAATACTGTTTCCATTTTAGCCTAATTACGATGAATGTAAAACGGGCTTCACCAACTGATGAAGCCCGATAACCAAATTAAGGCAATTCAGGGAAAAGCATCTTAATCACATTCATTGTCAATCGTCGAGATTGTCCACTAAATGGGAAAATATGCATCATCATCATAGGATTAAAGTTTGCCTCAATCACACCCCACGAACGTAAACTCGGTTCTGCCGGCTGTTTCAAATCAGGAATAATTAAATCTACACCACAAACTGCCGCCCCCATTGCCTTGCTAATCCCTACCGCAATTTCTTTGTAACTGGCATGCATTTCATCCGTCATATCAATAGAATCACCGCCTGTGCTAATATTGGAATTCGCACGTAATTGGACAAGTTGATCTTTCGCTGGAATAGAATCCACAGTTAAGCCTTGTTCCTTAAGCTGCAACTGCTCAATATCTCCTAATGCAATTTTTTTCAATGGTGTACGACTGCCATCACCCCGTAAAGGATGATCATTTTTTACGGCGACTAATTCAGCAACGGTATGTACCCCATCTCCAATGACATTTGCAGGTACGCGTAATAAGACAGCTAAGGTTTGATCACCCAACACAAAGAAACGATATTCGGTGCCTTGTAGATAATCTTCAACCATGATCTCTTTATCTTCACGGAAAGCAATTTCTACTGCTTTTGCAAAATCATCTCGATCCGTTACACCTTGCTGGAAAATACTGATCCCTAAACCAAAATTCGTTGACTTTGGCTTAATCACGACAGCTCGATTCTCAAAAAGTGGGAAATTTTCGACCGCACTTTTCACATCGGTAAACTCGATGCTTTGCGGTACGTTAAAGCCTGCTTTTGCTAACACTTTCTTCGTCACCACTTTATTTTCCATGATGAGTGGGGAAATATAGCTATCGTGAGAAGTCATATTACCGTTTTTCACATATTCCAAATGATCGCCAAATTGAAGACTGATAAATTGATCGCGTTCATCTAAAATCTCAATCTTTAGCCCTTTTTGGATCGCATCAAACAATAACGCTTGTGTGGACAGTTCCATATTATCAAACGCAGTTAATACATAAAAACGTTCAAAGGCTTTTGCTTTATTAGATTGCGCAATATCGGCCCCTAATTGTTGGTAACTGCCGACCTGTTCAATTGCCGCAACCAATTTTGCACAAAGCGTTTGGCTTGGATCCGCAAATTGTCCTAATTTGTCTTTAACAATCGTTTTAATCTCATCACTCACATTAAGTTGCTCAAGCATTTTGAGCATTTCAAGGAGGACTAATTCGCCTTCTACCGCATAAACGCTTTGCTGTCTTGGGTCTTCCCATGCCACTTCAGCAAGACGTGCTTTGCCTAATTTTAGGCCTTCTTGATCAGCGGTATCATCAAGCCATGCCATTAACAAAATAAAATAATGAATGAATTTCGCGTCAGCGAGTTCCATTCCATAAGGTGCAAACGGATTGAGATCAAACAAACGAAATTCTAAATATTGAATTCCTTTTTGAAGTAAATCGCGCGCTTTTTTAGCGCCACGCAAACGTACGCTTGAGTAAAACTCTTTTTCCGCAATCAAATCACCCGATTTCACCCAGTGTTCTAACGTCTCAACATACTCTTGCAAACTGTCATAAGAGACGTGGATCTTCGGATCATTCACATAACCATATTTCCCTGAACGTAAACTCCGCACATATTGATGCGGTTTAAGGGGTGAATTGCCTCTGAAATATTTTTCCTCTACCGTTGGTGTCGCAGAAAACAAATAAAGCAAAATCCATTGATAACGTAAGAAGTTCTTCGCTATTTTTAGGTAAAAATCATTTTGAAAATCAACCGCACTTTGTGTTTCATTTTGTGCATGAAATAAGGCTTCAATAAATTTAGGGTCAATTTGAAAATTGTAATGAATACCACTGACCATTTGCTTATATTTACCGTAAGACTGGACTAAATGCTCACGATAAGCCACATCTTCATGATTATCTAATTGTGCGACCTTAATGTGCTCCTCTGGCGGTAACCCCGCAGGCATACTGAAAGGAAAAATAAATTCATTCTCCGGTAAAGTTCGCAAAGTTACTTCATGAATAGCAGAAAGCCAACGCAATGTATCCTCTAATTTTTTCATCGGAGGAGTCACCAATTCCAACTGACTTTCTGCAAAATCTGTTTGAATGTAAGGGTGGAAACGACGATTACCAAAGGCTTTAGGGTGCAATGATGTCACAATTGAACCATCCGAATGCACCCGTTGACTTTCCTTTTCAATCCCAAATGACCCTTGCTGAAATAAGAGCTCTAGATGATGTTGTTTAATGATTTGCTGAATATTCATATCCGTCCTTATTAGAAATTTCCACCTGACATTATGGAGAAAAAACAACGTGGGGCGAAGTAAGAAAATAGAATGGAATATGAAATTTTGATATAAGAGAAAAATATCTGAGAATTATTTGCATTATCTATTCTGAGTTATTAGAATGAGACGATTCTTATTTTTAGAAAATGGGCAGTTTGTCCAATCACATAAAGGAGTTTTCATGAAAATTAAGCATTTCCAAATTGCAGCCCTTACCGGCTTAATGGCATTTGCAGGATTCGCTTCTGCAGATATTACCGTTTACAACGGCCAACACAAAGAAGGTGCAAAAGCCGTTGCTGATGCATTTACAAAAGCAACGGGCATTAAAGTCACCTTAAACAGTGCGAAAAGCGATCAACTTGCGGGTCAATTGAAAGAAGAGGGAGATAAAACCCCTGCAGATGTATTCTACTCTGAACAAACTGCTCCTTTCGCTGCACTCTCCGATGCGGGGTTATTAGAACCACTTTCTGCAGACACAATTAAACAAACTGCACACAAAGGTGTGCCTGTTGCATCGAAAAAAGACTGGATCGCGCTAAGCGGTCGTTCTCGAGTAGTGGTTTACGATCACACTAAATTATCTGAAAAAGACATGGAAAAATCCGTGTTAGATTATGCAACACCAAAATGGAAAGACAAAATTGGTTATGTTCCGACTTCAGGTGCATTCTTGGAGCAAGTTGTTGCGATTACCAAATTAAAAGGTAAAGATGCCGCTCTTAAATGGTTAAAAGGCTTAAAAGAAAACGGTAAACTTTATGCGAAAAACAGCGTTGCTCTTCAAGCGGTTGAAAATGGTGAAGTGCCCGCAGCGTTAATCAACAACTATTACTGGTATGCACTTGCAAAAGAAAAAGGTGCTGATAATCTCAAAACACGTCTTTACTTCATTCGTCATCAAGATCCAGGTGCATTAGTGACCTATTCTGGTGCAGCTGTATTAAAAGGTTCTAAAAATAAAGAAGAAGCGAAAAAATTCGTTGATTTCTTAGCAAGTAAAGAAGGGCAAGAAGCATTTGTTTCTGTACGTGCAGAATACCCACTTCGCTCTGATGTGGTTTCCCCATTTAACATGGAACCTTATGCGAAATTAGAAGCACCTGTTGTTTCTGCAACGACTTCTGAAGACAAAGACAACGCAAACAAACTTATTGAAGAAGCTGGTTTGAAATAAGTTTAGTTTGCTATGCTATGTAATATAGGGCGTGTAATACACGCCCTTCTGTTATTTACTCTACTTACTCTACACTGATATTTTAAAGGATTTTTTGTGTCTAATCGCCCCCCTCGCTGGCTTATAGCCTTAATCGTGCTGATTAGTTTGCCATTATTATTACCTTTTTTATATGTTATTGAGCGTGCTGCAGATGTAGGATTAGCTCGCAGCATTGAATTACTTTGGCGCCCAAGAATGTGGGAATTGCTCAGTAATACCCTACTTTTAATGGTATTTGTCACACTTTTTGCCATTATTCTCGGCACATTATGTGCATTTTTATTAGAACGTTATCGCTTTTGGGGAAAAGGCTTTTTCCAAGTAGCCATGACGCTCCCTCTTTGTATTCCGGCTTTTGTCAGTTGTTTTACTTGGATCAGTCTCACCTTCAGAGTGGAAGGCTTGTGGGGAACCATCGGCATTATGACGCTGAGTTCTTTCCCGCTTGCATATCTCCCTGTCGCAGCGACCTTAAAAAGACTCGACCGCTCTTTAGAAGAAGTGAGCCTTTCATTGGCTAAAAGCCAGGCTTACACATTTTGGCATGCGATTTTCCCGCAACTCAAACCCGCTATCGGTAGCAGCGTATTACTAATTGCACTTCATATGTTGGTAGAGTTCGGTGCGGTTTCTATTTTAAATTATCAAACCTTCACCACAGCTATTTTCCAAGAATATGAAATGGCTTTTAATAACAACACCGCCGCCTTACTCTCTGGCGTGTTAATGGTCATTTGTATCCTTGTTGTGATGGGAGAAATTCGTTTTAGAGGCACACAAACACTCTATCAAAGCGGCAAAGGCGTAATACGTCCGTATCCGTTGAAAACGCTCTCAGCAGGAAAACAAATTTTAGTCGTGAGCTTTTTCACGACCATTTTTGTGCTCAGTATTGGTGTGCCAATTACTATGCTGATTTATTGGCTAACCATGGGAAGTTCCATTGAAGTTGCGGTCGATTTTGGGGAATTTTTTACCGCCTTCACAAATTCACTGACTATATCAACACTGGGGGCAACACTTACCGTTATTTGTGCCTTACCGTTGGTATGGGCTGCAGTGCGCTATCGCAGTAAATTAACGATTTGGCTTGATCGAATCCCTTATCTACTTCACGCAGTACCAGGGCTCGTTATCGCATTATCGTTGGTCTTCTTTACCATCAACTATGCGTATTCGCTTTATCAAACCTTTGCCATGGTTATCGTCGCCTACTTTATGCTTTATCTTCCTATGGCGCAAACGACCTTGCGTAGTTCGCTTGAACAAATGTCTAGCAACATCGAAAAGGTAGGACAAAGCTTAGGTCGTAGCAACTTTTATATTTTCCGTACCTTGGTCATCCCAGCCATGTTACCAGGGATTGCAGCGGCTTTTGCTTTAGTGTTTTTAAACTTAATGAAAGAGCTCACAGCAACCCTATTACTGACTCCGAATGATATTAAAACGCTTTCAACCGCCGTATGGGAATATACCTCTGATGCACAATATGCGGCAGCAACGCCTTATGCCATTATGTTAGTGCTATTTTCAGGGATTCCTGTATTTTTACTGAAACGATACGGTTTTAAATAACGAGAAGATAAAAATGACAACATTACTCGACATTAAAAATTTGAATAAATCCTTTAACGGGCACCAGGTTCTACATAATATCTCTCTGCAATTAGAGAAAGGGGAAATTTTGTTTCTTCTTGGCGCATCTGGTTGTGGAAAAACCACCTTATTGCGTAGCATTGCTGGTTTTGAACAACCAACAAGCGGTGAGATTTGGTTAAAGAATCAACCTATTTTTAAAGAAAATCTCAATGTGCCGACCCAGCAACGCAAATTAGGCTATGTGGTACAAGAAGGCGTGCTATTTCCTCATTTAAATGTTTACCGCAATATTGCTTATGGCTTAGGCGATGGCAAAGGAAAAACAGAAGCGGAAAAACAACGCATACTGGACGTGATGAAACTGACGGGCATTAGTAGCTTAGCTGACCGTTTCCCCCATCAGCTTTCTGGTGGTCAACAGCAACGTGTTGCACTTGCTCGAGCACTTGCACCAAGCCCTGAGTTAATCCTGTTTGATGAGCCATTCAGTGCGTTAGATGAGCATCTGAGAAATCAAATTCGTTACGATATGTTACAAGTATTAAGAGAAAGTGGCTCATCCGCTATATTTGTGACCCATGATCGTGATGAAGCGCTCTGTTATGCAGATAAAATTGCGGTGATTCAAGAAGGAAGAATCCTCCAAATTGCGACACCTAAAACACTGTATTGGTCACCGCAGCATTTATCCATCGCAACATTTATCGGAGAAAGTATTATTTTCCCTGCAACGTTAAAAAATGATGCCATCGCGACCTGTCAATTAGGTGAGGTTGCTGTAGAAAATAAAGGAAATGGTCATACGCAAGGGAAGGTTTTATTCCGCCCTGAGCAATTCTCTCTTGCAAAAAAAATCCAAGATCCGACCGCTTCTTTTAACGGTGAGATTAAACGGATTGAATCGAGAGGACGCGCCATTAATCTTTGTATTGATGTAGGCGGTTATGAATTTAATCTTAATGAAGATCTCATTAATCATTACCAAATTGGAGAACAAGTCACACTGTATTTATACGGGAAAGGGGTTTTCTATCATCACTAAAAAAGGCGGAACACATTGTTCCGCCCTTTTTATGTAATTAATGTCCTAGTGCTTTTCTCATCTTAATGTTGAGCATTTCCACCACTGCAGAGAAGCCCATCGCAAAGTAAATGTAGCCTTTCGGAATATGAATATCTAAGCTTTCTGCAATTAAACTTATGCCCACTAAAATTAAGAAGGCTAAGGCTAAAATCTTCAATGTTGGATGAGTATCTACAAAATCACCAATTGGTTTCGCCGCAAACATCATGACACCAACCGCAAGCATAATCGCCAAAATCATCACGGGAAGGTGGTTTGCCATGCCTACTGCCGTAATCACAGAGTCTAAAGAAAACACAATATCTAAAACTGCAATTTGGATTAACACGCCCAAGTAACTGACTTTCTTCTTGTTCGTGTCTTCTTCATGATGTGCTTCAGGATGCATCGCTTCTTTGATTTCACCTATACTTTTTACAATCAAGAATAAGCCCCCAAGGAATAAAATCAAATCACGGCCTGAAATTTCCTGACCGACTAAAGTAAATAACGGCTCCGTTAATTTCATCATCCAAGAAAGGGAAACAAGAAGTAAAATACGAGTAATCATCGCTAACCCAAGACCGATAATACGACCAGATTGGCGTTGATTCGCAGGTAAGCGTCCCACTAAAATACTAATAAAAATAATGTTATCGATACCCAAGACGATTTCAAGTGCGGTCAAAGTGAGCAATGAAATCCATGCTTCGGGATCAACAAGCCATTCAAACATAATATGTTCCTATATAAAATCCGAAAGGTTGAAATAATAGACAGTTCGCGTAGAAAATCAAGATTTTTCCTAACTTTTTAAGGTCTCGAAAATCTTTTCTGCTAAGGCTTTAGAAATACCGGGTACAGAGGCAATTTCATCTAATGTGGCATTTTTGACACCTTGCAATCCTCCTAAATATTTCAACAAGGCTTGACGTCGTTTAGCGCCTACCCCTTCAATGGTTTCCAATCCACTTTGGGTAAAGGCTTTTTGACGTTTTTGACGATGGCCGCTAATTGCATGATTATGGCTTTCATCTCGAATATATTGGATTAAATGCAGGGCAAGGCTATCATCCGGCAAATGGATTTCACGATCTTGTTTGCTGATAATCAACACCTCTTGTCCTGCTCGACGATCCACACCTTTTGCCACACCAATTAAGTGCGGTCGATTTTTATCCCATTTTACGTTGAGGTGATGAAAAACCTCTAAGGCACGATTAAGCTGCCCTTTACCACCATCAATAAAAATAATATCGGGGATTTTATCTTCATCAAGATCGCGATCGTAACGTTTCTTTAAGGCTTGCTCCATCGCTGCATAATCATCGCCACCAGTAATGCCTTCAATATTAAAACGGCGATAATCTGATTTCAGTGGGCCTTCTTGATTAAATACCACGCAAGATGCCACGGTTTGATTCCCCATCGTATGGCTAATATCAAAACATTCCATACGTTTAATTTCAGGCATATCGAGCAATTCGCAAAGCGCTTGATAACGTTCGTGCATTCGAGAAGATTGTTTGAGCTGAGTTGCCAAAGCTGCTTTGGCATTAATTTGCGCTAGTTGCAGATATTTACCTTTATCGCCTTTAGCGGATTCTTGTATCACCACTTTTCGGCCAGCTTGTTCAGTTAATAAGGCTTCAAGCTCCGCTTTTTCATCTAATTTATGATCCACAATAATACTATTAGGGATACTTCTGCCTTGATGGCCTTGCAAATAAAACTGCCCAACAAACGTTGCGGTTAATTCGGAGAAATCTGTATTAGCAGGCACTTTCGGAAAATAACTGCGATTGCCCAATACTTTGCCTTGACGAATAAACATCACCTGAACACAAGCTAAACCATGCTGATACGCAATAGACATAATATCCATATCGTCCAAACGCTCATTGGATACGAATTGTTTTTCGATAACTGCACGAACGGCTTGAATTTGATCACGATAACGAGCCGCCCCTTCAAAATCTAAATCACGGCTCGCCTGCTCCATTTTGCCAATGAGGTAATCTAATACTTGCTGATCTTTTCCTTGCAAAAATAATCGCGCTAATTCCACTTGTTGGTTATATTCTTCATCTGTCACATACCCCAGCACACAAGGTGCTGAGCAACGCCCGATTTGATATTGCAAACAAGGGCGGGAACGATTGTTATAAACCGAATTTTCACATTGACGAACAGGGAATAGTTTTTGCATTAACGACAAGGTTTCACGTACTGCACCTGCATGAGGATAAGGTCCGAAATACTCGCCTGCAATTTTTTTCGTTCCACGATAAGAAGTAATACGAGGATGACGTTCTTTCGTCAGTAAAATAAAAGGATAAGATTTATCATCTCGCAATAACACATTATAACGAGGTTGATAAAGCTTAATGAAATTATGCTCAAGCAATAATGCTTCTGTTTCAGAAGAAGTAATCGTCGTATCAATATGATGAATTGACGACACCAATGCTTCTGTTTTTTTGCTGCTTAAGTTTTTTCGGAAGTAGCTGGAAAGGCGCTTTTTAAGATCTTTCGCTTTGCCCACATAAATAACCTGATCTTTATCGTCATACATACGATAAACACCAGGTTCATGAGAAACGTCTGAGAGAAACTTTTTAGAGTCAAACATCAGTAAAAACTACGCCAAAATTGACCGCACTTTTTCTAAATCTTCTGCTGTATCTACACCAACAGCCGGGACTTCTTTCGCTAATTCAACGTGAATACGCTCTCCGTACCACAATACACGGAGTTGCTCTAATTTCTCTAAGTTTTCTAATTGTGTTGGTACCCATTGCACATATTGTTTAATAAAGCCCGCACGGTAAGCATAAATACCAATATG
>JAHZCF010000103.1 GCA_019423005.1 Haemophilus sp. | reverse complement strand
CTTCTTTTGGTGGTGCAACCTCGCCGTTTTTCAAAATCTTACGGGTGTTATCACAGCTGGTACATCCCATATATTTACCAAAACGACCGAGTTTTAAGTGCATATCTGCACCGCACTTATCACATTCTACAATCGGACCGTCATAGCCTTTAATTTTGAATTGACCTTGTTCAACCAAATAACCATCACAATTTGGATTATTACCACAAATATGTAATTTACGATGTGGGTCAATGATATAGCTATCCATCGCGGTACCGCATTTCGGACAACGTTTACGCTCCATTAAGGCTTTGGTCTCAGAAGCCTCATCTAGCACATTTAATAATTCAGCTTCTGGAATAAGATTAATCGTCGTTTTACAACGCTCTTTTGGTGGTAATGCATAACCAGAACAACCAAGGAAGACACCTGTACTTGCTGTGCGAATCGCCATTTTGCGGCCACAAGTTGGGCAATCAATATCGGTGAGCACAAGGCTATTCGGCTTCATTCCACCTTCTAACTCATCTAATTCTGCAGTAGAAAGTTGGGTAGAAAAATCTTTGAAGAATTGATTTAACTCAGCCTTCCAATTTTTCTCACCGGATGCTATTTGGTCTAGTACGTTTTCCATATTGGCAGTGAAATCGTAGCTCATCAAATCAGTAAAAGATTGATTTAAGCGATCAGTAACGATTTCGCCCATTTTCTCGGCATAGAAACGGCGATTTTCAATGCGCACATAACCACGTTCTTGAATAGTTGAAATAATTGCTGCATAAGTCGAAGGACGACCAATACCACGTTTCTCCAATTCTTTAACCAATGCAGCTTCGGTAAAACGAGCGGGCGGTTTAGTGAAGTGTTGGCTTGGCGAAACCGTTTTTAGTGCCAATGTTTCATTCAAACTCACAGCCGGTAAAATTTGGTCTTCCGGATTTTTACCTACTTGTGGCAACACTTTTGTCCAACCATCAAAACGTAAAATACGGCCTTTAGCTTTCAATTCATAATCGCCAGCCATTACGGTAACCGTTGTGCTGTCATATTGTGCAGCCGGCATTTGGCAGGCTACAAATTGACGCCAGATTAAATCATACAAGCGCACAGCATCTTTATCCATGCCACTTAAATGATCTGCGAGCGTTTTTACATCAGAAGGACGAATCGCTTCGTGCGCTTCTTGAGCGTTTTCTTTACTCGAGTAGAAATTTGGTTTAGCTGGCAAATAATCTTTACCGAAATGGCTTTCGATATAAGAGCGTACCATATTTAACGCATCTTGGCTCAAGTTGGTAGAGTCAGTACGCATATAAGTAATGTAACCGGCTTCATATAAACGTTGTGCTAACATCATGGTTTTCTTCACCCCAAAACCTAAACGCGTGCTTGCAGTTTGTTGTAAGGTTGAAGTAATAAATGGGGCTCTTGGTTTAGAACCTGTTGGTTTTGTTTCTAAATCTGTGACAACGTAATGTGATTTATTTAAGAAATCGACCGCACTTTGTGCTTCTTTTTCAGTTTTCGGCTCAAATTTCTTGCCTTTATACTGCACCACATCCAAAAGTAAGTCTTCTTTCTTACTCGTTTGGGTTAGCGCTTCAATTTCCCAAAATTCTTCCGGTTGAAATGCTTTGATTTCACGTTCACGCTCTACCACCAATTTCACGGCAACAGATTGCACTCGTCCGGCAGATAGACCGCGTGCCACTTTTTTCCATAATAATGGCGACACCATAAAGCCTACCACGCGGTCTAAGAAACGACGGGTTTGCTGAGCATTAACTTGGTCCATATTAATGTGAGCAGGATGCTGGAATGCTTTTTCAATCGCTTTCTTAGTAATCTCATTAAATACAACGCGGCTAAAACGACTATCATCGCCACCAATGACTTCACGTAAATGCCACGCGATAGCCTCTCCTTCTCTATCCAAGTCGGTTGCGAGATAAACATGGTCAGATTTTTTAGCGAGAGACTTTAATTCGGCTACTACTTTCTCTTTGCCTGGTAGAATTTGGTAATTGGCTTTCCAATCATGATAAGGGTCAATTCCCATACGTTTCACTAAGGCCGCACGGTCTTTTTCTGCTTTAATTTTGTTTTTTTCTTCCGCACTTAATCCTTTAGTGGAAACTGGTTTGGCCTTTTCGCCTGTGCTACTCCCTGCAGTAGGCAAATCACAAATATGCCCTACGCTGGATTTCACCACATACTGGCTACCTAAATATTTATTGATGGTTTTCGCTTTGGCTGGCGACTCGACAATCACTAAAGATTTGCTCATTTGCTTACCTAAAATATAACTAGAATTCTGTAAAATTGGCGATATACTGCAAACTTACGCCGATAAAATCAAGCTTTTTTTCAAAAAGGATTTATAAATGGATAAACTCAATGCAATTTCGGTTTTCTGTAAAGTAATCGAAACGCAAAGTTTTACACAAGCCGCAAACCAACAGAATATTTCTGTGGCGATGGCGAGTAAACTAGTTTCACAATTAGAAGAACATTTAAAAACACGATTATTACAACGTACAACACGAAAAATTGTGCCAACTGAAGCTGGCATGCTTTATTACCAACGTTGCCAAGCCATTCTATTAGATTTAAGCGAGGCTGACTCTAGCATCAGTAATATGGCAACGAGCTTACAAGGTAATTTATTAATCTCTGTGCCGCGTGATTTTGGCTTACTTTATATTTCACCTAACTTGCCTAAATTTATTGAGCTTCATCCCAATTTACACGTAGAAATTGAATTTGAAGACAAGCGTGTTGATCTCGTTGCAGAAGGCTATGACTTAGTATTACGTATTGGCTATATGCAAGATAGCTCACTTGTTGCGCGTAAAATTAGTAGCTCCCCTATGCATTTTGTTGCCTCTCCAAGTTATTTAGAAGCACGAGGCACACCACTTACACCTGACGATTTAGAATATCACCAAGGTTTACTTTATAAATCATCGTTAAATCAAGTACACTGGCAATCAACAAAAGCCAATCAAATTCAACGGTATAAAATTCAATCTAAAGTGGTTTCCAATAATGGTATGGCATTGTTAGAAATGACAAAAGCGGGATTGGGCATCAGTAATTCACCTAGCTTCTTTGTCAAAGATGCGCTTGCTTCAGGTGAATTAGTTGAAATTTTGTCTGAATATAAACAAAAACCTTTAGATATTTATGTGGTTTACCCAAACCGTCGTCATTTGCCTGCAAAAGTTCGTGCATTTATTGAATTTCTCGCAAGTCTCGGTTTGTGTGAGAACAGTCAAATATAAAAAACAAGGGCGGATTTGACCGCCCTTTATCATTCAAATAACGTCCAAATCGGTTTAACCTCTTCAGGTAAAAACAAATTCTTTCCTAATTCAATCCATCCGCAAGGAAAATGAAAATCCGAGCCTAAAGAGGCGGCTAAGTCATATTCATTGGCTAAACGCGCAAGATATTGACGCTGATCTTTAGTTTGTCCACTATCCGAGACTTCCATACCATCACCACCCCATTGTTTAAAATCAACAATTAATCGACGAATCCATTTTCCTGTCATGTTATAACGCATAGGATGGGCAATGACTGCGACACCACCTGCAGCATGAATCGTATCAATCGCTGTTGGAATATCCACCCATTCAGCTTTGACAAAACACGATTTTCCACCGCCTAGATAACGCTTAAAGGCTTGCCCATCATTTGAAACCTTGCCGATTTGTACCAAATAACGCGCATAATGCGCACGAGTTACTTCCCCGTTTGCTAATGCTTTTGCGCCTTCATAGGCATTGGGGACGCCTGCTTTTTCTAATTTATGGCCAATTTCAACCGCTCTTTTTTCTCTCAGTGATTTTTGTTCGACTAAAAGTGCGGTCATTTTAGGATGTGTTTTATCAAAATTTAATCCGACAATATGGATACCACGACCTTCCCAATTCGTTGAAATTTCCACGCCATTAATTAGCTCTATACCTAATTTATCCGCTTCGAGTTTGGCTTCATCAATGCCCATCACGGTGTCATGATCACATAAAGCGAGCACATTGACGCCTTGTTCATGAGCTCGTTGTACAAGCGCCGTAGGCGTTAAAACACCATCTGAAGCTGTACTATGGCAATGTAAATCATATTTTTTTGTCATTTATTTAATCGCTTTCACTAATTCTTTAACTAAGCTTGGACCGTGATAAATCAAACCCGAATAAACTTGTAACAATTCTGCGCCCGCTTCAATCTTCTCTTGTGCATTTTGTACACCATCAATGCCACCACTCCCAATAATCGGAATTTGTCCTTTCAGTTCTTGATACAATCTTCGAATAATTTCTGTACTTTTCTGCTGTAACGGTTTTCCACTTAAGCCACCTTGTTGTTCCGCATTTTTCAAACCTGTGACGTTGTCGCGTGAAATCGTTGTATTAGTGGCAATTACCCCATCCATTTGATGACGAAGTAACGTATCTGCAATTTGAACGAGCTCAGTCTCAGATAAATCAGGTGCAATTTTTACTGCTATCGGTACATATTTATTATATTGCTCAGCTAATACTTTTTGACGTTGTTTCACACTTTGCAATAAATCATCAAAGTAATCACCATACTGCAATTGGCGCAAATCTGGTGTGTTCGGTGATGAAATATTTACCGTAATATAATCGGCATAGTTATAGGCTTTGTTTAGGCAAAATAGGTAATCATCTTTCCCCTTTTCAAGGGGCGTGATTTTATTTTTACCAATATTAATCCCAATTACGCCATCAAATTTTGCCTTTTTAACATTCTCGACCACATAATCAATGCCATAATTATTGAATCCATTACGGTTAATAATCCCTTCCGCTTCCACTAAACGGAATTGACGAGGTTTAGCATTTCCCTCTTGTGCCAAAGGCGTAACCGTACCGACTTCAATAAAACCAAATCCCATCGCACCAAAGCCATCAATAGCCTCAGCATTTTTATCTGCGCCCGCTGCTAACCCAATAGGATTTTTAAACGTAATGCCCATTACTTGCTTAGACGAACCTTGTGGACAAGCCAAAAGCTGCTTTAATAAAAATTGGCAAGGTAATTTACCCGCTAAATGCAATGATTTAATCACTAAATCATGAGCGGTTTCAGGATCAAGGGAAAAGATGGCTTTACGGCTCAAAGAATACATACTCGTTTATCTCTCAGGATAGTTCACTGTAAATGGAAAGTGCGGTCAAAATTAACCGCACTTTAGCTGAAAATTTCGTTGCATAGCATTTTAAAATGAAAGCAACGTATATGCAACGAAAGGTGCTTAGATAACACTACTTACGAATATAAAGCTCCTTAGTATAAACATAATCCTGTGGATTATGCATTGGGAACCCACCTACTGCTGGATTAATTACTTTGATCAACGGTGAATAGAAAATCGGTATTAAAGGTGCTTGCTCCGCAATAAGCTGCTCGGCTTGTTGATATAAATCAGCACGAGTTTTGTCATTTAAAGTACTTTGCGCATCTTTCATGATTTGATCAAATTTTTTGTTCTTCCACTGCCCCACATTTTCTGGTGATGTAGAAAGCAAAGAATTGAGAAATGCAGACGGTTCATTGTATTCAGCATCAATAGACATACGGGATAATTGGAAATTACCGACATTGCGTTCACCCAAGTAGGTTTTCCATTCCATCGTACGTAATTTTACATCTGCACCTAATTGTTTCTTCCATTCAGAAGCGAGCGCCAACGCCACTTTTTCATGAGTTGCATACTTATTATAAAAAATTTCAAATTGAAGCGGTTTTTTTTCACTATACCCCGCTTCATTTAATAATTTTTTCGCCTGCGCTATTCTTTCTGTTAATGGCTGATTTAATTCAGCAATATTTGGCGCATTAAAACCATCAACTTCTGGTGGTGTCAATGTTGCTGCTGGTTTGCGCAAACCAATAATATGCTCGGCAATCAATGATCTATCTAAGGTAAGATATAGCGCCTTGCGTACTTTTTCATTATCAAATGGAGGTTTAGCCACGTTGAATGTATAGAATTCCGTGGTTAATCGAGGCACGACAATCAGTGCATCCGGTGTGTGTTTTTGAATATGTGGAATCTGTTCTACTGGTACCCAAGTTAAATCCAATTCTTTAGCTTGGTATCGTTGATATGCAGAAGCTAAACTTTCTTGAAATAGGTATTCAGAGGTATTAATGAGCGTATTTTTATCATTCCAATAAAGTGGATTACGTTCCGCTGTAATTTTCTCATTAATCGTCCATTGCTTTAATTGATAGGCTCCATTGCTTACTATATTTTGAGCTGTCGCCCATTTATCACCCAATTGAGCCAATTTATGATGTGGTACAGGGAATGTCGTAGGGTACGCAAGTAATTGCAAGAAATAAGGTGTAGCTTGGGTAAGAGTAACTTCAACTTGTTTATCATTAAGTGCTTTAATGCCTAATTCATTCAACGGTATTTTACCTTGCATTACTTCTTCAGCATTTAAAATATGTGCCTTTGTTAAATAATTCGCATTAGGGCTACCAAATTTAGGATCAACTGCACGTTGCCAACCGAGTACAAAATCTTTCGCTGTTACTGGAGTACCGTCCGACCATTTTGCATCACGCAATGAAAAGGTATAAATTTTCCCATCGTCAGAGACTGTCCATTTTTCTGCTTGTGCCGGCTGCACTTGACCATTTTCATCCAACCAAATTAACCCTTCAAATAAATCAATCACAATTTGGGCAGAGGTATTTTCTTGTACCAATTGGGGAGATCAAGAGAACCAGGATCACTATGTGTGTTTTGACGGAAGACTTGAGTGTCAGAAAGTGGCGTACCAGCAGGTACAGTGGCAGAAAATGCTGTTGTTGAAAAAATGCCAAGCATCATACTGACCAGCACTGATGTTTTGTATGTTTTCATATAAAATCCTTATTAACTAATACGGCGAAATGCCGTTTTCTATTTTATCAAAGTGAATAAAAGAAAAGATTGATATAGTTAACAAATTTGAAAAAAATACGGGATATCTTTAGATATCCCGTATTAAATTAATTGGATATAAAATAAATTTATAGCAATTATTGCAATGCTTTCTCAATCTTCTCAAATAAATCTTTTGAGAGATCTTCAACAGCACTTAATCGTTCTAAGGCACGTTTCATTAAGGTTTGACGTTGTGCATCAAAACGTGAGAAACGAATCAATGGCTCAATTAAACGTGCTGCCACTTGTGGATTGCTTTCATTTAAACGAATTAAAACATCCGTTAAGAAGCGATAGCCTGAACCACTAATATGATGGAACGCTTTTAAGTTGTGATTTGCAAAGCTACCCACTAATGAACGTAAACGGTTTGGATTGTTGAAGTTAAAGCTTGGGTGATCCATTAATGCTTGTACAATTTCCAATACGTTTTCATCAGGACGAGTTGCTTGTAAAGCAAACCATTTATCCATGACTAAGCCATCATGTTGCCATTTTTGTTCAAAATCCGCTAACAAGGTATCACGGCAAGATAACGAGGCTTTGGTTGCCATATTTAATGCAGCCAGCGTATCTGTCATATTATTGGCATTATTGTAATGTTTTTGAACTACATTGTTGCCTAGATTGGTGTAAGCCAAATAACTTAAACAAAGATTACGCATTGCTCGTAAGGCAATATCTTCTTGCGTCACTCGATAATCTTCAAGACGAATATGGGTGTAAATACGCAATAAATCTTCTTTTAAGTATTCTGCAATTTGCACCAACATAAATTCTCTAGCAGCAGCAATACCATCTGGATCAATTGTTTTAAAGTTTTCTGCAAACTCAATGTCTTTTGGTAAGGTTAGAATTAATGTGGCTAATTCGATATCCTGTTCGTAATTTTCCAATACATGCGCAAGTGCGGTTAAAACATCAGGTGAAATCTCAAAGGCTTCACCTTGTTGGAAATGCGCCACATTACGACGCAATTCTTGAGTAAACAGCATTTGTGCTGCATCCCAACGAGCAAATTGGTTATCAGCGAATTTAAGCAAACCTAATAACTGCTCTGTGGTGTAATCATAATCCAGTTTCACCGGTGCAGAGAAATCACATAATAACGCAGGAATTGGGCGACCATAAATACCATGGAACTCAAACACTTGGTCTTTTTCTGTTACATTTAATACATCACTTAACAATTCACCGTTATGCTGTAACATTTGTTTGGTGCCGTTGGCATCATAAAGCGCAATTTTCAATGGAATATGTAAGTTTACTTTTTCCATTTGATCTGCTGTTGGTGGCGTAGATTGCGAAACAGTTAAACGATAAGTATGAGTTTGTTCGTCATAGGCATCACTAATCAATAATTCTGGCGTACCTGATTGGCTATACCAACGACGGAATTGTACTAAATCAACATTATTCGCACGTTCCATTGCGGAAACAAAATCTTCACAAGTTGCTGCTTTACCGTCATTTTCTGCAATATAAAGTTGCATTCCTTTTTGGAAACCTTGTTCACCTAATAAGGTATGCAACATACGAATCACTTCAGCCCCTTTTTCATATACAGTCACGGTATAGAAGTTATTCATTTCAATGACTTTTTCAGGGCGAATTGGGTGTGACATTGGGCTCGCATCTTCGGCAAATTGTACCGTACGTAAGAATTTCACGTTATTAATGCGATTAACAGCTCGAGAACCCGTATCAGATGAAAATTCTTGATCACGGAAAACCGTTAAACCTTCTTTCAAACTTAATTGGAACCAATCACGGCAAGTTACACGGTTTCCTGTCCAGTTATGGAAATACTCATGCGCAATCACGCTTTCAATAGCGAGATAATCATCATCGGTTGCTGTTTGTGGATTTGCCAACACAAATTTAGAGTTGAAAATATTCAACCCTTTATTTTCCATGGCGCCCATATTGAAGAAGTCCACAGCAACAATCATGTAAATATCTAAGTCGTATTCTAAATTGAAACGGTCTTCATCCCATTTCATCGCTTTTTTCAGACTTTCCATTGCCCAAGAGGCACGATCAAGATTGCCACGGTCAACATAAAGCTCTAAGGCCACTTCACGACCACTTTTTGTCGTAAAGGTATCTTGTAATAAATCAAAATCACCTGCCACTAAAGCGAATAAATAGCTTGGTTTCGGGAAAGGGTCATTCCATTCAACCCAATGACGACCATCCTCTAATTCACCACTTGCAATGCGGTTACCATTAGAAAGTAAGTAAGGATATTTAGTTTTATCTGCGGTAATTTTGGTTGTATAGCGCGCCAATACATCTGGGCGATCAAGCATATAAGTGATTTGACGGAAACCTTCTGCTTCACATTGTGTACAAATCCCCTCGCCAGATTGATAAAGCCCTTGTAAAGAGGTGTTTTGTGCAGGCTCTAAATTCGTCACAATTTCAAGTTTAAAATTAACCGCACTTTGATTGGTTAAATCTAACGTTAAACTTTCATGGTCTTGATGATAATGTTTGAAATCTTCGCCATTGAATTTAATGGAGGCAAATTGAAATCCATGACCATCTAATCGTAGATGGGTTGCTTCATCATTTAAACGTTGGAAGGTTGTTTTTGCAGTGACAACGGTATGCTTAGGATCTAATTGAAAATCAAGGAAAATATCCGTAACTGTAAAATCAGGTTGTTTGTAATCTTTTCTATATTTCGCTTTAGCTAACATAATCTGCTCTATTTCTAAGAAAAAAACTCATATTAGGATAAGATTTTATGACAAAACTTGCAATGGAATTTTCAGTTTTTACCATATAGCAAACGTTTGCTTAAAAGTGGGTAAATATGCTATTCTACGCATCGTTTTTTATCAGATAAATTTTTAAAAATATGTCAAATACCGCACAAATTGCTATTGTTATGGGCTCAAAAAGCGATTGGGCAACCATGCAAGAAGCCACTCAAATTTTAGATGAACTCAATGTGGCATATCATGTTGAAGTCGTTTCTGCACATCGAACCCCCGACAAATTGTTTGAATTTGCCGAAAATGCACAAAAAAATGGTTACAAAGTGATTATTGCAGGTGCAGGTGGTGCAGCGCATTTGCCGGGTATGATCGCAGCCAAAACACTTGTGCCAGTACTTGGGGTACCTGTTAAAAGCTCTATATTAAGCGGTGTAGATAGTCTCTATTCTATCGTACAAATGCCTAAAGGTATTCCTGTTGGTACCTTAGCAATTGGCCCTGCTGGCGCAGCTAATGCAGGATTACTCGCCGCACAAATTCTTGCTGGTTGGGATGATGCGTTATTTGCTCGCCTACAAGCATTCCGCGAAAATCAAACTAATGTGGTATTGGATAATCCTGATCCACGTAAATAAAACACCTTTCATTTTGACCGCACTTTTTAAAGTGCGGTTGTTTTTTAGCTAGATTTGATGAGAAATTTTATGCAAAACTCTACCCTCTATCCTACCGTTTATGTGCTTGGTAATGGTCAACTCGGCAGAATGTTACGTTACGCCGGCGCACCTTTAGATATTCACGTTCAACCTCTTGAGTTCAATGCGCCTGTATTTGATTTACCTAAAGATGCCATCATCACCGCAGAAATTGAACGTTGGGAAAAAACACCTTTAACTGAATTATTAGGTCATCATAAAAATTTCGTTAATCAGAATGTTTTTGGCTTATTAGCCGATCGTTTTACCCAAAAATCTTTACTGGATGAACTTAATCTTTCTACCTCGCCTTGGTGTTTATTAAAAGATAAAACGCAATGGAATGATATTTTCCAAACTATTGGCGAGAAAGTCGTCGTCAAACGTAGAACAGGAGGATATGATGGTCGAGGTCAATGGATTATCAGCGATGAAAAAAAAGCAGATATCACTGATGACTTATTTGGTGAAGTGATTGCAGAAAAATTCATTCCTTTTGATTACGAAGTGTCTATTGTAGGCGCAAGATTTAAAAATAGCGAAAAACATTTCTATCCAGTAACTCATAATCTACAGCAAAATGGCATATTACGTTACAGTGTGACAGATGTTTCATTCCCGCAACAACAAAGCCAACAAACTCAGGCGGAATCTATGCTTGGAAAAATCATGGATAAGCTTGAATATGTGGGTGTAATGGCGATGGAATGCTTTGTGGTGGGTGATAAATTATTAATTAATGAGCTCGCCCCTCGTGTGCATAACAGTGGACATTGGACGCAACTCGGCTGTGCCATTAGCCAATTTGAATTGCATCTACGAGCCTTGTTGGATTTACCTACACCGTCATTACAACCTATTGCGCCAAGTGTTATGGTCAATTTAATTGGTACAGAACATAATCCACAATGGTTGAACACGCCTTTCTCCCAGTTACATTGGTATGGTAAGGAAGTTCGTCCTGGTAGAAAATTAGGTCATATCAATATTACGCATCCAGACAAAACGATCATTATTCAACAGCTTGAAAAACTTCGTCACGAACTCCCTGAAGACTATCAATCTGGTTTAAATTGGACGATTGAGAAATTAAAATAATCGAAAAAACAACCGTACTTTTTGATGAATATCTAAAAACATCAAAGTGCGGTTAATTTTTATCAGGTTCTTCTTGATAAAATCTATCGGCTGAAGTATAAAATTACTTATCTCACAACACATACATAAGGAAAAGCTATGTTTGAACATATCAAAGCGGCTCCGGCCGATCCTATCTTAGGCTTAGGCGAAGCATTCAAATCTGAAACGCGTGAAAATAAAATCAATTTAGGTATTGGCGTTTATAAAGATGCACAAGGTACAACACCGATTATGCGTGCAGTGAAAGAAGCAGAAAAACGCTTATTTGATAACGAAAAAACGAAAAACTACCTGACTATCGATGGTATTGCCGATTATAACGAACGCACAAAAGAGCTCCTTTTCGGTAAAGATTCCGAAGTCATTAAAGCAAACCGTGCAAGAACTGTGCAAAGTTTAGGTGGCACAGGTGCATTACGCATTGCTGCGGAATTCATTAAACGCCAAACCAAAGCACAAAATGTGTGGATTAGTACACCTACATGGCCTAACCACAATGCAATTTTCAATGCGGTAGGCATGACGATTCGTGAATATCGTTATTATGATGCTGAACGCAAAGCCCTTGACTGGGAACATTTACTTGAAGATTTAAGCCAAGCAAGCGAAGGCGATGTCGTGCTTTTACACGGTTGCTGCCACAACCCAACCGGTATTGACCCAACCCCTGAACAATGGCAAGAATTAGCCGCGCTTTCAGCGAAAAACGGCTGGTTACCACTCTTTGACTTTGCTTATCAAGGTTTAGCCAATGGCTTAGACCAAGATGCTTACGGTTTACGTGCATTTGCAGCAAATCATAAAGAATTATTAGTGGCGAGTTCATTCTCTAAAAACTTTGGTTTATACAATGAGCGTGTAGGTGCCTTTACGCTTGTCGCTGAAAATGCAGAAATTGCTTCAACTGCATTAACACAGGTGAAATCAATTATTCGCACTCTCTACTCTAACCCCGCATCTCACGGTGGGGCGACCGTAGCAACGGTGTTAAATGCTCCTCAACTTCGTCAAGAATGGGAAAATGAATTAACTGAAATGCGTGAACGCATCAAAAAAATGCGTCATTTATTTGTTCAGTTATTAAAAGAATACGGTGCAGAACAAGATTTCAGCTTTATCATGGAACAAAACGGTATGTTCTCTTTCAGCGGCTTATCGCCTGAACAAGTTGATCGCTTAAAAGAAGAATTTGCGATTTACGCCGTTCGTTCTGGTCGTATCAATGTAGCAGGTATCACTGAAGACAATATTCGTTATTTATGTGAAAGCATCGTTAAAGTGCTTTAATTAATAAAAATAAAAAAGTGCGGTTGAATTTAACCGCACTTTTTTCATTTCAACATATCAAAAGAAAAGGCAGATTTTACTCTGCCTTTTTATCAAATAATTACCATTGGTAACCGATGCTTCCACCCCAGTTTACATCACTACGGGTATTGATACTTGCACCAACTTTAATCGAAACTTTGTTGTTATCAGAATTTCGACCATAACCAACAGCTAATGCATTTTCATTACGATACCCCCCAACACCAACTGAAACTAAGCTTTTACCTACTTCATTTGGACGTTGTAAGAAAGAAATCGCTGTCGCACCTGCGATACCTGCACGTAAACGACGATCAACGTGATCAATTTTATTGTCTAAACGATTAATGTTGTTATTAATGTTTTTCACTGCATTATCAACATAACGTTTATTTACTGCATCAGTTGGGTCTTTAGGATCGGCCACATTCACAATACGATTATTGTGAACATCCAAGCCACCATGAGCATGGACTGTACCGCCAACGTTAAGATCACCCGTTGTTGTGACATTGGTAAATGTTGGCGTATCCGATACTGCAACACTTAACACTTTGCCTTTTTTGTGGGTTAATTTAATATTTTTACCCGCATCAAGTGTTAACTTATCCATTTTGGTTGCAGTAGATTGAACCGTTTCTTCTGTCACTTCATTTACAACAGTACCTTCAGATGCACTTGCAGTCACGTTAAATCCACGACCTGCCGCATTTTTGATTTCATCTTTAGTTTTTTGTGAAAGATCCACTTTGTAATTGGTTACTGTGGTAACAGAAATACCATTTTTAACTTCTGTTTTTTCACCAACTGTTACTGTAACAGCATCAGAAGCTGCTTCAACAGAAGCTGAAGTATCTTTTGCATTAACAGTGTAAATCGTTTGATTATTCGCACCAGTTTCAGAAGTCACCTCTACATTTGTTCCAGCTTTTACTTCTGTTTTAGCTGCCGCTGCGGCTTTAGTAATATTGGTATTAAGCTCGTTCTTCGCTGCATATAATTGGCTACCATTCACAGCATCTTTACTATTTGCTGAAATTGTACCATTTGATACATTCGTGATTTTTTTATCACCTGCATTAATACCATCTTTATTGATCGTAACAGGTCCTACGGTAACATTATTGGCTTTAACACTCTTAACAGTAATATCATCTTTTAAATTCACTGTAATATCAGCAGCATTCTCACCGTCTGTAACAACCACTTCGGTATTCGTACCATTTGCAAAATTCACTTTGCCATGGGTATTAATACGTGATGTTTCTTTACCATTATTTTTAATGTTAAAGCCTGCATTGTAATAAGCTTGGTATAATTGGCTACCATTTACGGCATCGTTTGATTCAGCCGTAATTCGACCTGCACCCACATTTTGGATCTGGCGAACAAGAGAGCCATCACCGACAGATACTGCACCGGTTGATTCTTTAGTGAAAGAATCACCAAAATCAAAATCCATTATCGTTTTATATGAAGACGTGCCGTTGTAATTAATTGTCTTTGAACTTGCATCATCATTAAAAGATTGTAATTTTGTTGCAGTATCATCAAATACATTTTTTGCCCCTGCAGAACTTGAGCCTAGAGCAACTGAATCTTCATGAGTATTAGTGGAATCAGAACCTAACGCAACAGAATTTGCTGCAGTCGCATTACCACCAATAGCAATACTGCTGATACCAGTCGCATTTCCTAAAATAGCTGCAGAATTAGTTTCACTCGCCTTAGAATTTCTACCCATCGCAACAGAATTATAACCCTCAGCTTTGGTGCTATCACCAATAGCAATAGAACTCATACCTGAAGCATTGCTTCCGCTACCAAATGACATAGCATCCGCGGCAGATGAGGTTGAATTCGATCCTATAGCAACAGTATTACGCGCTTTTGCATTCGCTTGATCACCAATTGCAATAGAAGAAGATCCACTTGCGTTAGATGAATGACCTAAAGCACTAGAAGCAGATCCATCAGCGTGAGCCATATCACCTACAGCAGTTGCAGAATAACCTTTAGCAACAGCAATAGAACCAATTGCAGTAGACCAATGCCCATATGCTCTTGAGGAATCACCTAATGCAACGCTATGACCTCCTGTTGCCTTAGATACAACCCCTAAAGCAATTGAGCGCTCGGCTGTCGCCTGAGCTTGAATACCATAAGCAGCAGAAGCTTGGCCACTTGCAACTGAACGCACACCAATAGTAACCGCATTTTCTCCACTCGCATTAGCTATAAAGCCTAAAGCAATAGCATCATTTCCTGATGATTTTGCGCCATTACCCATAGCGATCGCGCCACGACCACTTGCATTTGATTCATTACCGATAGCGGTTGCTAAACCTTCTACGCCGCTAGCTTTTGCGCCATAACCAATTGCTGTACCACGTCCGGATGCATTACTACCACCACCAATTGCAACACCACCAGTTCCCCAACCATCTGCATTGTTACCAATGGCAACTGTTTCTCTATTGGTTGATCGAGCTTTATTACCAATTGCAATATTGTATTTGTTGTAATCAGCATCTCCCTCTACTTTAGCTCCTGTACCAATAGCAATAGAGTCTGCCGTATTAGAATTAGCACTATTACCTAAAACAACTGCGTTAGTTCGATCAGCTTCTGCACCAGCTCCGCCAATAACAGTACCTTTATCATTGACAACAACATTGGTTTCAGCCATCGCACTTGTGGTTGCACCTGCTAAAACTGCAGCGCCAATAATTACATTTAATGTTTTACGTTTATCAGTTTGAGATGATTTACCCACAGATTTGCTTAGTTCTGAAACAGCAATCCAGCATTGGTTTACTGTATTCCAAATAATTTTAAAAACATGATTCATATTAAAGTTTCCTATAATCTAAAAATAACTAGTCAAGACAAACAAGATCTTGATTCTGTATAAGTATAATAGGAAACTCAGCAATTAACAGATAATTTACAAGATTTTACAAAAGCTGACAAAGAATAGTTTTTTATGGAAAAGTTAAATGTAATGTAAAGATAAATTAAAGATAAGTTAAAGATAAATTAAAGATAAATTAATAACTTAAAGTATATGTATAATTATATACTTATTCTGCTAATAAAAGTAAAAATGGCCATAAAAATGACCATTTTTTATATTGAATTACCACTTCTCTAACGCTTCTTTATCGCTTTCTCTTGCTTCAATCCAACGTTCACCTTGATTAGTTTGTTCTTTTTTCCAGAACGGCGCTTTGGATTTTAAAAAGTCCATAATAAATTCATTAGCATGGTAAGCATCGCCTCGGTGAGCAGAACTGATACCGACTAAAACAATTTCATCGCCAGTATGTAAAAGTCCCACACGATGAATCACCGACACTCGTTGGATATCCCAACGGGCTTTCGCCTGTTCTACAATTTCACGTAAGGCTTTTTCTGTCATGGCGGGATAATGTTCTAAGTATAAGCTGGATACCTCATCGCCTAAATTAAGATCGCGCACTTTACCCACAAAAATTACCGTTGCACCAACTGAATGTTGTTCGGAAAGCCATTGGTAAACGGCATTTTGATCGAAAGGCTGTTCTTGTACTGAAATCTGAATATCCGTCATTTAGCCCCCTGTTACTGGTGGGAAAAACGCAATTTCATCACCATTTTTGACCGCACTTTCTAATGGCATCAAAGTTTGATTGATAGCGACTAAAAGCTTCCCTTTTTCTAACGCTAACGCCCATCTATCACCTTTTTGAGCAAGATGTTCACGCACCGCTTCTGCTGTCGCAAAATCGCCTTCAAGCTGAATAGAATCTTCCCCAATTAATTCGCGAGTTTGAGCAAAAAATAAAATATTTAACATCTTATTTTTCCTCCGCAATAAAATGACCAGATTTTCCACCGCTCTTTTCTAACAGGCGAACGTGCTCAATCACCATGTCTTTTTGTACGGCTTTACACATATCGTAAATGGTTAAGGCTGCTACGCTTGCTGCAGTTAATGCTTCCATTTCTACGCCGGTTTTTCCGGTTAATTTACAAAGGGATTGAATACGAACTTGATTGGTTTCAAGTAACGGTTCTAAATTTACTTCCACTTTAGAAAGTAATAAGGGATGACAAAGCGGGATAAGTTCCCAAGTACGTTTCGCGGCCTGAATACCTGCAATACGTGCTGTAGCAAATACATCGCCTTTGTGATGTTTGCCTTCCACGATTATGGAAAGCGTTTCTTTTGACATAGTCACAATGGCTTCAGCTCGAGCTTCACGAACAGTTTCTGCCTTTGCAGAAACATCCACCATATTGGCTTCGCCTTGAGAATTGATATGCGTAAATGTAGTCATAATAAAATAAAGTGCGGTTAAAATATTGAATGTTTTACATGTGTGACGAAAGCAAAATAGGTGAACAGTAAAAGTCACCTATTTCTTTTAGCCACCGATAGAAGCTAAATGATTTCTTACGCCACTATCACCGATATGCAAATAATGATGTTCACGTTTGCCTTGCAATGCAGCGAAAATACGTGCTTGCAAAATATCTTGCTGTTCATGGGATTGCAATAAATCACGTAATTCAATGCCTTCTTCACCGAATAGACAGAGATGAAGTTTGCCCTTCGCTGATACTCTGAGACGATTACAGCTTGCGCAGAAATTCTTCTCATAAGGCATAATTAAGCCAATTTCGCCTGCATAATCAGGATGTGTGAATACTTTAGCAGGACCATCAGTATGGGATTTGTGTTGTAATTGCCAACCGTTTTGCAGCAATTTATCCGCTAATACTTGTCCTGAAAGATGGAATTTATCAAAGAAACTATCCATTTCGCCCGTTTGCATGAGTTCGATAAAGCGCATTTGAATTGGGCGATCTTTCACCCAAACAAGGAATTGCTCAAACTCTTTGTCATTCAAATTTTTCATCAAAACTGAATTGACTTTAACTTTGTTGTAGCCTACTTCAAATGCACGATCGATACCACGCATCACGTCATCAAATTTATTGATGCCTGTAATTTGATGGAACATTTTCGGATCTAAGCTATCAACACTGACGTTAATAGATGTAATCCCTGCTTTTTTCCAATCAGCCACATCTTTTGCCATGCGATAACCGTTTGTTGTAACAGCTAATTGACGAATGCCATCAATGTTAGCGATGCTTTCTGCAATAGAAATAAAATCTTTGCGTAAAGTCGGTTCGCCACCCGTTAAACGGATTTTTTCTGTGCCCATTTCAGCAAACGCTTGAGCAAGATGGGTAATTTCTTTTAACGTTAAGAAACTTGGCTTGTTAGCTTCAGGTTGATAACCATCAGGCAAGCAATAGGTACAACGAAAATTACACTGATCGGTAATCGACAGTCGTAGATAGTAATATTGGCGTTGGAAAGGATCGACTAAGCGAGACTCTCCTACGTTCTTGATAGGAATGGATTGCATTTTACACCTTTCTAAATATGGAGAGGATAAACCGTTTCCAGCGTATCCCTGAATAACGTACCGCGTTATTGGCTTGTCGCCGTATTTCCTGTGAAACTTAGGCTAAACAAGCTCGGAGTTATGCGTTAAAAATAAATTGTGCTGATATTGTAATAAAAGCAAGCGGTTAATAGCAATAATTTGGTAGAATAACCCGACTATATTGATAAAAATAACAGAATTAACTTATATAAAAAAATATATAACATTATTTTTTATAATAATTTATAGGTAAAAAAGGAAGAAAAATGTCTGATTTATCTCGTCACAGCCGTCATGAACATTTAGACGAAATCAAACATATTGTTGCCATTGGTGGTGGTCATGGATTAGGGCGTGTATTATCGGCGCTTAGTTTTATGAAAGAGCGTTTAACTGGTATTGTCACCACCACAGATAACGGCGGTTCAACTGGCCGAATTCGCCAAGAACGAGGTGGTATTGCGTGGGGCGATCTACGTAATTGCTTAAACCAAATCATCATTGAGCCAAGTACAGCCTCCGCATTATTTGAATACCGCTTTACTGGTGAAGGTGAACTTTCTGGGCATAATTTAGGCAATTTAATGCTCAAAGCCTTAGAAGATATGCATATTCGCCCTATTGAAGCCATTAACTTAATTCGTGAATTACTCAAAGTAAAATCTCACATTATTCCCATGTCAGAAGAACCTGTTCATCTTGCCGCGAGTTTAGGTTCAGGCTCCAGTATTGTGGGGGAAGTGAGCATTGATAATTTAACAGAATTACCTCAATCACTTTTCTTAGTGCCCATGGTTAAAGCCGCGCAAGAAGCCATCCAAGCATTGGAGCAAGCGGAAGTCATTTTACTTGGTCCAGGAAGTTTCATGACGAGCATTATGCCTCCGCTATTGCTACCTGAATTAGCGACTGCCCTGCGTAATAGCAAAGCGAAAGTGATTTTTATTGATAATTTAGGGGTAGAAATTGGCGCCGCCTCTCAGCTTTCACTGGCTGATCGTATTCAGAAAATTCATGAAATTGTTGGCGAACCCATTATTGATGGTGTCATTACACCTTATCGTGAACAAAGTGCGGTCGATTTGTCCACCATTTCTTCCGTTAAAATCTTAGCTAAACGCTTGAATGCGGATGATATTAGCTATCGTCATGATCGGACATTACTTGCCAAAGCTATCGATGAATTAGTGGGTGAATTAGATTACGAATAAAAAAACCGCACGTTAAAGTGCGGTCATTTTTTGCTTATTTTTTCCCGAAAACTCTCACATTCGTGAAACCATTTTCTTTTAAATAAAGCGCTTGCAGTTTACTCATCACGCCTCGTTCACAGTAAAGCACATAGTTTTTACTTTGATCTAATGAGCCGAATTGTGAAGATAATTTGTAAAACGGCAACTGCATTACTTGATGCTCGTCTGATTCAAATGGGTTTTCATCTGTCTCTTCAGGGCTACGAATATCTAAAATAATATCGTTTTCACCAAGCACTGAAATGGTATCTACTTCTACCACTTCTTTCTCTGTTTCTTCTGCAATTTGGCGAATATCTAAATATTGTGCATTTTCAACCGCACTTTCCAACACGCCAAAATCAAAGTGATTTTCTTCTTCAAGAATTTTTTCACGTACCGCTTTAATCGTTGGATTTTTAGAAATCACTCCACAGAATTCCGGCATTGATTTAGCAATATCATCTGTGCCGATCTCTTTCGCCATCGCGATAATTTGTTCTTTATCATGGGTAATAAGTGGACGTAATACTAATGCATCGGATGCTTCATCAATTAAACGTAAATTGGTTAAAGTTTGGCTCGAAACTTGTCCGAGTGCTTCGCCGGTAACAATGGCTTGAATATCAAAACGTTGTGCAACTTTACTTGCAGCTCGCACCATCATTCGTTTTAACACGACGCCCATTTGTCCATTATCGACTTTCTCTAAAATCTCGCCCACTACGCCTTCAAAAGGAATGGCAATAAAACGGACTTTATGTGATGAACTATAACGATTCCAAATATGGTAAGCCATTTGTTTCACGCCAATTTCATGGGCTGCGCCACCTAAATTGAAGAAACAATAATGCACACGTGAACCACGACGAATAAGCATATAACTAGATACGCCAGAGTCAAAGCCACCTGAAATCAATGAAAGCACATCTTCTTGCGTTCCAATTGGATAACCACCAAGACCAACATGACGAGCTTTTACCAGCATCATTTTGTCATCTTCAATATCAATACGCACCGTCACATCAGGATTTTTTAAGCGTACTTTTGCACTTTCAATATGCTGATTTAAACCACCACCGATATAACGTTCAGCTTCAATGGAACTAAAATCATGTTTCCCTTTGCGTTTTACACGTACACAAAAGGTTTTGTTTTCAAGTTGAGCTGCAACATCCGCTAAGGTCAACTCAAAGATATGATGTAAGTCGGTAAACGGTTTTTCTTCCACTTCTAAAAAATGATGAATCCCTGGAATGCGTTGTAAAAGCGCAATTAATTCTTCACGGTTTGCTTCATTTTTTGACCGCACTTCGATGTAATCCCAATGACGAACGACCGCTGTTTCTTCATCATATTTCTGTAAAATATTACGTATATTTGAGGTCAAAATTTTCGCGAAACGCTTCCGCACGGTTTCGCTTTTAATCATAATTTCAGGAAAAAGTTTAATGATAAATTTCATAATAATCTGTGAATAATAAAAAATGGCCGTATTGTACGCTAAATTCCAGATCCCACAAAGTTCAAATTCTCACGAAAAACTGACCGCACTTTGAAATAAGTTTTTAACATCCCTATAAAAATCAAGTACAATACGGAGCAATTTATTCATCTGAAAAGGATAATTTAATGGCGCGTAAACCAGCAAATGCTGAACCTGATTTTGAAACAACACTTGCACAATTGGAAACGATTGTGACAAAACTTGAAAGCGGTGAATTACCATTGGAAGATGCTCTGAAAGAATTTGAGAACGGCATTAAATTGGCTCAACTTGGTCAAGAACGCTTACAACAAGCAGAACAACGTATTCAAATTTTGTTACAAAAAAGCGAAACCGCCCCATTAAGTGATTATCAAGGGGACGAGTAATCCATGAGTTATCAATTCGGCACTGAACTTAAACAAGTTCAAGATCGCATTAATCAGTTTTTAGCCAATCAATTTGAAGAAATTGACTCTTATAATGCCCCTTTGCGTGATGCCATGAAATATGGCTTATTGCTAGGCGGCAAACGCGTTCGTCCTTTCCTTGTCTATGCAACGGGAAAAATGCTGGGCGCAGAAATGTCCGCTTTAGATTACGCGGCCGCAGCCATTGAAGCTATTCACGCCTATTCTTTAATCCATGATGATTTGCCTGCAATGGATAACGATGAACTTCGTCGTGGTCAACCAACATGTCATATTGCTTTTGATGAAGCGACGGCCATTTTAGCTGGCGATGCATTACAAGCTTTTGCCTTTGAAATTCTTACACAAGCCCCTTCTCTTTCAGCAGAACAAAAATTGCAATTAGTAAAAGTATTGGCTCAAGCATCTGGCGTTCAAGGTATGTGTTTAGGGCAAAGCTTAGATTTAATTTCTGAGCACAAACAAGTTAATTTAGCCGAATTAGAGCTTATTCATCGCAATAAAACTGGTGCTTTGCTAACGGCCGCATTAAAACTGGGTTTTATCTGTTCGCCTCACTTTAAAAACAAAGAATTAGAGAAACAACTAGAACGTTATTCACAAGCTATTGGTTTAGCTTTCCAAGTACAAGATGATATTTTAGATATTGAAGGTGACAGTGCAGAGATCGGTAAACCGGTGGGATCTGATTTAGGCTTAGATAAAAGTACTTATCCAAAATTGTTAGGATTAGAGGGCGCGAAACAAAAAGCGCAAGAACTCTATCAAACCGCCTTACATGAATTAGACAATTTACCTTTTGATACCACTGCATTGCGTGCATTAGCTGAATTTATTGTCAATCGTAAAAGTTAATGGTGACAGCACTTATTTTTAATTTATTAAAGTACGGTCACTTTTTTAAATTTTAGGACTAAGGAATATATGAACAATTATCCTCTTTTATCCTTAATTAATTCGCCGGAAGATTTGCGTCTTTTAAATAAAGATCAGCTTCCGCAACTTTGTCAGGAGTTACGGAGTTATCTGTTGGAATCCGTTAGTCAAACCAGTGGTCATTTAGCATCTGGTCTTGGTACCGTTGAATTGACTGTTGCATTACACTACATTTTTAAAACCCCTTTTGATCAATTAATTTGGGATGTGGGCCATCAAGCTTACCCACACAAAATTTTGACGGGGCGTCGTGATCAAATGTCCACCATTCGCCAAAAAGGCGGAATTCATCCTTTCCCTTGGCGTGAAGAAAGTGAATTCGATGTATTAAGTGTTGGTCACTCTTCTACTTCAATCAGTGCAGGACTGGGTATTGCTGTTGCGGCAGAACGTGAAAATGCGGGGCGTAAAACCGTTTGTGTAATTGGTGACGGTGCTATCACTGCGGGGATGGCATTTGAAGCCTTAAACCATGCAGGTTCTTTACATACTGATATGTTGGTCATTTTAAATGACAATGAAATGTCCATTTCTGAAAATGTGGGGGCATTGAATAATCACCTTGCCCGTATTTTCTCTGGTTCATTATATTCAACAGTTCGTGATGGTAGTAAGAAAATTTTAGATAAAGTGCCAACTGTTAAAAACTTTATGAAGAAAACCGAAGAGCACATGAAAGGTGTGATGTTCTCTCCAGAAAGTACGCTTTTTGAAGAGCTCGGTTTTAACTATATTGGACCAATTGATGGGCATAATATTGACGAATTAATTGCCACCTTAAGCAATATGCGCGATCTCAAAGGACCCCAATTCTTACATATCAAAACCAAAAAAGGGAAAGGTTACGAGCCAGCAGAAAAAGACCCTATTGGTTTCCATGGTGTGCCAAAATTTGACCCAACAAGCGGTCAACTCCCGAAATCAAATGCTAAACCAACCTATTCAAAAATCTTTGGTGATTGGTTATGTGAAATGGCGGAACAAGACGATAAATTAGTGGGTATTACTCCCGCAATGCGTGAAGGTTCTGGCATGGTAGAATTTTCAGAACGATTCCCGCAACAATATTTTGATGTGGCAATCGCTGAGCAACATGCGGTCACCTTTGCAGCCGGTCTTGCAATTGGCGGTTATAAACCGGTTGTGGCAATTTACTCTACCTTCTTACAACGTGCTTATGATCAACTTATTCACGATGTCGCTATTCAAAACTTACCTGTTCTCTTTGCCATCGATCGTGCTGGCATCGTAGGTGCTGATGGTCAAACTCACCAAGGTGCTTTTGATTTAAGTTTTATGCGCTGCATTCCAAATATGATCATTATGACACCAAGTGATGAAAATGAATGCCGCCAAATGCTTTACACTGGTTATAAATGTGGTAAACCGGCTGCGGTACGTTATCCGCGTGGAAATGCAATCGGCGTAGAATTAACCCCACTTGCTGAATTAGAAATTGGCCGTTCCAAAATGGTTCATCAAGGTGAAAAAGTCGCGATTCTGAATTTTGGCACACTCTTACCAGCCGCTTTATCTGTGGCAGAAAAACTCAATGCAACTGTTGTCGATATGCGCTTTGTGAAACCAATTGATGAAGCTCGCATTCTTGAAATGGCGGATACACATGATGTCATTGTGACATTAGAAGAAAATGCGATTCAAGGTGGTGCAGGTTCAGCGGTTTCAGAAGTACTAAATTCTCATGGAAAAACAACTGCACTTTTACAACTTGGTTTACCTGATTTTTTTATTCCTCAAGGCACACAACAAGAAGCGCTTGCAGAAATTCAATTAGATGAAAAAGGGATTGAAGAGCAAATTATTGCCTTTATAAAGGGCTAAATTCATTCATTTTCGTTTAATTTTGATATTTTTAAAATTTTTTTCAAAAATATCGAACTATTTCAAAAATACACAGTCTGATACATTGCTAGTGCACTGCATATTGCAGTTATCTTTTGAAGTTTCTTATAAATTAAGACCTCCCCGCTATTCAAGCTTTGAATAGCGGTTTTTTCTTTTTTAGTGGTAATAAAAAAGGACGCTTTTTAGCGTCCTAATTTTTTGAATCTAAACTTTAAAAAATTAAAGTGCAGATTTTGCTTTTTCAACTAATGCAGCGAACGCCACTTTGTCGAATACAGCGATATCAGCAAGGATCTTACGGTCGATTTCAACAGATGCCTTTTTCAAGCCGTTGATAAATTTACTATAAGATAAACCATTTTGACGAGCCGCAGCGTTGATACGTGCAATCCATAATTGACGGAATTGACGTTTACGTTGACGACGGTCACGATATGCGTATTGACCAGCTTTGATCACCGCTTGGAAAGCAACGCGATACACGCGTGAACGTGCACCATAATAACCTTTAGCAGCCTTAAGAACTTTCTTATGGCGTGCTCTTGCAATAACACCACGTTTTACACGAGCCATTATTTAATCTCCTATGTAATATTTTTAACTAATTTAACTAATCGTACGTTTTGCTTAAATAGCGGCTTATGCGTATGGTAAGCAAGCTACTACTAAAACTTGGTCTGCTTTCGCAACCATTGATTTATGACGTAAATGACGTTTACGTTTAGTTGTCTTTTTAGTCAAAATATGACGTAAGTGAGATTGTTTACGTTTGAAACCGCCAGAAGCTGTTTTTTTGAAACGCTTAGCAGCACCACGTACTGTTTTAATTTTAGGCATTGTTAAAATAACTCCGCATTTTAAGTTAAACACATAATTAGGCGAATCCGAAGATTACTTGTAGGCACTAATTATTCCAATATGGCAAATTAAATTGCCCTTCTCCAAAAGCAATTAGGCTGCGTAGTTTGCCCAATATGCAGTTGTATTCTCACCGAAGTGAAAATTCGATTATCTAGATTAGATCTAAATAAAAAATTATTTTTTCTTAGGTGCTAACACCATTACTGCTTGGCGACCTTCTAATTTACCCGGTGCAGATTCCACTACTGAAATGTCAGCCAAATCATTTTTTACGCGTTCTAATACGTCTAAACCGATATCTTGGTGAGCCATTTCACGACCACGGAAACGTACGGTAATTTTTGCTTTATCGCCATCTTCTAAGAAACGAATTAAGCTACGTAATTTAACTTGGTAGTCACCTTCGTCAGTACCTGGACGGAATTTAATTTCCTTCACTTGTACGACTTTTTGTTTTTTCTTCTGTTCTTTTGCAGTTTTGCTCTTCTCATAGAGGAACTTGCCGTAGTTCATAATACGACAAACCGGTGGTTCGGCATTCGGACTGATCTCAACTAAATCAAGCGCTGCTTGTTCTGCCATATCTAAGGCCTGTTGAATTGATACAATCCCCGCTTGTTCACCATCTTGGTCAATCAAACGAACTTCTTTTACTCGAATTTCATCGTTAATGCGATTCGGGCGATTAGCTGCCGGAGCTTTTTTTACGGTTTTGATAATGTTATTCCTTCTATTTATTTAAGAAAAAATCGACTGTATTCAAACAGAAGATTTATTAAATCATTTGCTATAAAAACAAACAAAAAACGGGCAAAATTTTATAGTATTTGCCACGTTTATGCAACAAGGATTTCTATTCCTTTAAATATCAGCGGGTAAAGTACTTATTTCAGCAGAAATACTTTCACCAAATTGAAGTAATTTCTCTAATCTTGCGGTTTCAATACATACCATTGTTCTATACCCTTCTGGTTGCATCGCACTTGGTGTTTTCTCCCAAGGATTCCATAGAACAATTGAATCTGCATGATGGTGTGTAATTTGAATATGTCGATTAAATGCCTTATCCACTAAAAATGTTTTATCTTCCTCTAATGTATAAATACAATCCACACCTTGTTCTATTCTGCGTGTTGAAGGAACATCCGTATGTTTACCTTGTAATGAGTCATAACAACGGTTTGGTAAATTTTGGACTTCAATTTGTGAAATATCACCGATATTAAAATAGCTGTGCAATGCGGCTTGAGCCGGTTCTTGCCCTAAATGCGTTAAAGTCATTGTGCATTTATCGGTAAATTCCATTTTCATTTTGGCTTCAATCACACCATATTCAGAAAAGAGCGAAAATTCTAACCGCACTTTATTCGCTTGCAGATCATAATCACTTAATTGCCACAAACGTAAACGCGCTGTACCGTGTGAAGGTTGTTTAACGCCTCCAAACCAAGGGTAACAAATCGGCACACCGCCGCGAATTGCCACACCTTGTGTGAAAGGTTCAATCTCACTTAACCAAAAAATATCCTGCTCTGCCCCTTTAGGTTGCCAATTTAATAATTGAGCCCCTTGTAATGCAATTCGAGCTGAACCTACGGAGTGATTTAAGATTAAAACAGGAATTTCATTGATATGTTCTAACGTTAATTCTGGTGTTAATTGTTGAGTTTGAGCTGTCATATTCGCCTCCTTGTGATAAGGCTATTATATAGAAGAAAGAGATACTTGAGTTTATTTTTATACCGTGAATATAAAAAACCGCACATCAAAGTGCGGTCATTTTTAATTAAGATTTTA
>JAHZCF010000102.1 GCA_019423005.1 Haemophilus sp. | reverse complement strand
AAGTTTTACCGGATTTAACTTCTCAGCCCGTTCAGTTTTTTCCTGATTGGGAAACGTTGCCTTATGATTCTTTTTCTCCTCATCAAGAAATTATTTCTTCGCGTTTAAGTGCGTTATTTCATTTACAAAATACTAAAAAAGGTATCTTTGTTTTACCGATTAGCACATTAATGCAACGTGTGTGCCCGCCGAAATATCTACAGCACAATGTCCTTCTGATTAAAAAAGGTGACCGTATTGTCATTGAAAAATTGCGATTACAATTAGAGTCAGCAGGATATCGTTCCGTAGAGCAAGTACTAGAACATGGTGAATATGCTGTGCGCGGATCACTTTTAGATCTTTTCCCAATGGGAAGTGCGGTTCCATTTCGCTTAGATTTTTTTGATGATGAAATTGATTCGATTCGTACTTTTGATGTCGATACGCAGCGAACGTTAGATGAAATTCAATCTATTAATTTATTACCTGCACACGAATTTCCAACCGATGAGAAAAGCATTGAATTTTTCCGCACACAATTTAGAGAAACCTTTGGTGAAATTCGTCGTGATCCAGAACATATTTATCAGCAAATCAGTAAAGGCACACTAATTTCAGGGATTGAATATTGGCAGCCGTTATTCTTTGATGAAATGGCAACATTGTTCGATTACTTACCCGAAAAAACGTTGTTTGTGGATATGGAAACAAATCAAGCACAAGGTGAACGTTTTTATCTTGATGCCAAACAGCGATATGAGCATCGAAAAGTTGATCCAATGCGTCCTCTTTTACCGCCAGAACGTTTGTGGCTCAGCATTGATGCAGTAAACCATGCATTAAAAAATTATCCTAAAATTAATTTTAAAGCAGAAAAAGTGCGGTCATCTGTTCGTCAGAAAAATTTAGCGGTGTCTGCATTACCAGCCGTGACCATTCAATCACAGCAAAAAGAACCGTTATTGCAACTTCGTCAGTTTATTGAGCATTTTAAAGGAAATGTTTTATTTTCAGTTGAGACTGAAGGACGACGTGAAACCTTACTGGATTTGCTTTCACCATTAAAAATTAAACCAAAACAAATTAAAATCTTATTTGAAGCCAATCAAGACAAGTTTAATCTTTGGGTAAGTCGTCTTGAGCAAGGTTTTATTCTTGATGAGGCTAAACTCGCCGTCATTACTGAACATGAAATTTTAGGCGAGCGAGTACAGCAACGTCAGCGTGATAAACGTAAGGCGGTCAATCCTGATACCTTAGTGCGTAATCTAGCTGAATTAAAAATTGGGCAGCCCGTTGTACATTTAGATCATGGTGTTGGACGTTATGGTGGTTTGGTCACGCTTGATACGGGCGGCTTAAAAGCAGAATATTTGCTGATCAATTATGCGAATGAATCCAAACTTTATGTGCCTGTTGGTTCTCTTCATTTAATTAGTCGCTATGTCGGTGGCTCAGATGAAACCGCACCATTGCATAAATTAGGTAATGAATCGTGGGCGAAAACGCGTCAAAAAGCCGCAGAAAAAATTCGTGATGTGGCCGCTGAATTACTTGATGTATATGCCCAACGAGAAGTGAAAAAAGGCTTTGAATTTAAATATGATCGTGAGGAATTCCAGCAATTCGCTGCAACCTTCCCTTTTGAAGAAACGCACGATCAAGCCATGGCGATTAACGCAGTCATTTCGGATATGTGCCAACCTAAAGCGATGGATCGTTTGGTTTGTGGTGATGTAGGTTTTGGAAAGACTGAAGTGGCAATGCGTGCAGCATTTTTGGCAGTAATGAATCATAAACAAGTCGCCGTATTGGTTCCAACAACCTTGTTAGCTCAACAGCATTACGAGAATTTTAAAGATCGTTTTGCTAATCTTCCGGTTAATGTAGAAGTACTTTCTCGCTTTAAAACAGCCAAAGAGCAAAAACAAATCTTAGAAAATTTAGCCGAAGGAAAAGTCGATATTCTGATTGGAACCCATAAATTAATTCAATCCGATGTGAAGTTTTCTGATCTTGGCTTACTCATCATTGATGAAGAACATCGCTTTGGTGTGGGACAAAAAGAGAAAATTAAACAACTTCGAGCAAATATTGATATTTTAACGCTTACCGCAACACCAATTCCTCGTACTTTGAATATGGCGATGAATGGTATTCGCGATCTTTCTATTATTGCGACACCACCGGCTCGTCGAGTGAGTATCAAAACGTTTGTTCGCCAGAAAGATGATTTAATCATTCGTGAAGCCATCCTGCGTGAGATTTTGCGTGGTGGGCAAGTTTATTATTTACATAATGATGTGGCGAGTATTGAAAATACAGCAGAAAAACTGACCGCACTTGTACCAGAAGCTCGTGTTGTGATTGGTCATGGGCAAATGCGAGAACGTGAACTTGAACGCGTGATGAGTGATTTTTATCATCAACGTTATAACGTTTTAGTCTGTTCCACCATTATTGAAACAGGGATTGACGTACCAACGGCAAATACGATCATTATTGAACGTGCAGATAATTTTGGGTTAGCTCAGCTTCACCAGTTGCGTGGTCGAGTAGGGCGCTCCCATCATCAAGCTTATGCGTATTTGCTTACACCTCCGCCAAAATTAATGACGAAAGATGCGAAACGTCGTTTAGAGGCATTAGAGAGTTTAGATAACTTAGGTGCAGGTTTCATTCTTGCGACACACGATTTAGAAATTCGCGGTGCAGGTGAATTATTGGGTAATGAACAAAGCGGGCAAATTGAAAGTATCGGTTTTTCACTCTATATGGAATTACTTGATGCAGCAGTTAAAGCCTTAAAAGAGGGAAGAGAACCTTCATTAGAAGAGATTACACATCAGCAAGCTGAAATTGAGTTACGTGTTCCAGCATTATTGCCAGATGACTATCTTGGTGATGTGAATATGCGTTTGTCGTTCTATAAACGCATTGCAGCGGCAGAAAGTAAGCAAGAGTTAGATGAATTAAAAGTTGAATTAATTGATCGCTTTGGCCTATTACCTGAAGCAACTAAAAATCTTTTACAAATTGCTGAGATGCGTTTAATGGTGAAACCATTAAAAGTACTGAAGATTGATGCTGGAGCTCAAGGGGGGTTTATTGAATTTTCACCTTCAGCAAAAGTTGATCCTGAAAAATTCATCAAATTAATTCAACAAAATCCAATTGTTTATCGCTTTGATGGTCCATTAAAATTTAAGTTTGTGAAAGCACTTCCAGAAAATAAAGAGCGGTTAGAATTTGTGATGGATTTAGTGAAGACGCTGAGTGAGTAGCTAGTAAATAAAAAGGCTGACAAAATGTCAGCCTTTATTTTTTGATATTTAATTAGTGAAGCGCTTCAACAACGCTTAAGAACATTTTTAAGATACCTGCATTTAATAAGTCGATAAAGAATGCCCCTACCATTGGTACGATTAAGAACGCTTTGTGAGATGGTCCGAAACGACTGGTAATCGCTTGCATGTTAGCAACGGCTGTTGGTGTAGCACCGAGACCGAAACCAC
>JAHZCF010000101.1 GCA_019423005.1 Haemophilus sp. | reverse complement strand
CATTTGAGACCTTGTTGTTGCCTAAAGTGCATGTCAAACGCTTAACAGAATTAACCGATGCTCAAGCTAAAGATCTTGCTGTGATATTGAAAAAACTGGCAACAAAATACGATAACTTATTTGAAACGTCTTTCCCTTATTCAATGGGCTTCCATGCAGCACCATTTAATGGTGAAGATAACGAACATTGGCAGCTTCATGCACATTTTTATCCACCGTTGTTGCGTTCAGCTACGGTTCGCAAATTTATGGTGGGCTATGAAATGCTAGGCGAAAGCCAACGTGACCTCACCGCTGAACAAGCAGCAGAAAGATTACGTGCGTTAAGCGAAGTACATTACAAAGAACGTTAAGCAATCCTTTCCCTCTTGAGTTAAGAGGGAGTGTGAAAGATAAAGGAAAATAATATGACTCCAGTCCAAAAATCCCAACACATTTTTACGCAAAAATATAACAAGCAACCAGAACTGACCGTGTATGCGCCAGGTCGTGTTAATATTATCGGCGAACATACGGATTACAATGATGGCTTTGTGATGCCTTGTGCGATCAATTATGGTACCGCCATTGCGGGATCAAAACGTACTGATCATATTTGGAATGTTTATGCAGCAGATCTTGATCTTGAGGATACCTTTTCTCTTGATGAAGATTTCCCTCAAAGTGAGCAAAAATGGGCAAATTATGTGCGTGGTGTGGTGAAATTTATTCAAGAACGTTGTCCACAATTTAAACAGGGTGCTGATTTAGTGATTTCTGGAAATGTGCCACATTCTTCTGGTTTAAGTTCTTCGGCTGCCCTTGAGGTAGCGACGGGTAAGTTCTGCCAACAATTGAGTGATTTACCTTTAACACATACAGAGATTGCTTTAATTGGTCAAAAAGCTGAAAACAAATTTGTAGGCGCAAATTGCGGGAACATGGATCAATTAATTTCCGCTTTAGGACAAAAAGAGCATCTCTTAATGATTGATTGCCGTAGCTTAGAAACACAGCCAACGCCAGTGCCGAAAGATGTCGCTGTTATTATTGTGAACTCAAATGTACCCCATGATTTGGTGACGGGTGAATACAATACACGCCGTTGGCAATGTGAAAAGGCCGCAGAGTTCTTTGGCGTGAAAGCATTACGTGATGTGTCAGTAGAAGAATTCCAAAAAAGAGAAGCAGAATTGACCGCACTTAATGCTTTAGTGGCCAAACGTGCACGTCATGTGGTGACTGAAAACCAACGCGTACTTGATGCGGTTGAAGCATTAAAACATAACGATTTAACAAAATTAGGCGAATTAATGGGGCAATCTCACGAGTCCATGCGTGATGATTTCGAGATTACTGTGCCACAAATTGATTATCTTGTGGAACTCGCTCAATTAGTCATTGGTAAAACCGGTGGCGCGAGAATGACAGGCGGTGGTTTTGGTGGTTGCATTGTAGCGCTTGCGCCTCATGATAAAGTCGAATCTGTCCGTAAAATTATTGCCGATAATTATGAAAAACAAACGGGCTTAAAAGAAGATTTCTACGTTTGCACTGCCTCACAAGGAGTGAGTCTATGCTAGAAAAAACGGCGTTCAATGCACCAGATGGACAGCCTTATCAACTTGTTCAACTCACTAATTCGAATGACATGACCGTGCAATTTATGGATTGGGGAGCCACTTGGCTTTCATGTAAAGTCCCTGTGAACAGTGAGTTGCGAGAAGTTTTACTCGGCTGCAAAGTGGAGGATTATCCTCATCAAACTGCTTATTTGGGCGCAAGCATAGGACGCTATGCGAACCGTATTGCTAACGCCCAATTTGAATTAGATGAGCAAACAATCCAGCTGGTTGCGAATCAAGGCAAACATCAATTACATGGTGGTAAAGAAGGCTTTGATAAACGCCGTTGGAAAGTGGAAGAGTGCGGTCAGAATTTTGTGCGTTTTTCCCTTGTGTCTCCTGATGGTGATCAAGGTTTTGAAGGTAATGTACAAGTTAATGTGCTTTACACACTGACCGATGAAAATAGCGTAAAAATTGAATACGAAGCCGAAAGTGATAAAGATACCGCGCTTAATTTAACAAACCACGCTTATTTCAATTTAGAAAATGCGGAGCAGGGCAGTGATGTGCGGAATCACACATTACGCCTTAATGCGGATTTCTATCTGCCAGTTGATGGCGAAGGCATCCCAAATTCACCACTTAAACATGTGGTGAATACCAGCTTTGATTTTCGTGTGGCAAAACCAATCGTACAAGATTTCCAACAAGGCGATCAAGTGGTAACGAAAGGTTACGATCATTCCTTTATCGTCAATAAAGCATGGCAAAAACCTTGCGCATTATTGACTTCCCCTAATGAAGATTTAAGCCTTGAAGTGCTCACATCCCAAGCCGCGTTACAGGTTTATACGGGAAACTATCTTGCAGGCACTCCAACTCGTGAAGGTGGCACTTATCAAGATTTCAGCAGTATTGCCCTTGAAACCCAATGCCTTCCCGATACCCCCAACCATCCCGAATGGCAAAATTATGGTGGTATTCAAAAAGCAGGTGAACGCTATTACCAGTGGACAGAGTTTAGGTTTAAATAGGTAATCTCTGAAAGTGCGGTTAAAAACTATTGTGTTTTTAACCGCACTTTGTTTATATGTAATTGCATAAAATGTATAAAAAATACATTAATTGTATTTAATTCGTAATATTTTACTAGAGGTGAAAAATTACAAATGAAAAGCGCCTTTGAAAAAACGATGCTTAAAATATCTAAAGGAAGTAATGCAGGATTTTTCCCTGTTTATTTTGGATATGTTGATAATGATCAATGCCAAATATCCTTTGAATGTTTTGATATGAAAATTTGTATTGTAGAGGATAATTTTTGGGATTGTTTATCTAGATTAAAAAAACAATATCCTGATATATTGTTACATTGTAAAGGATATAAACGAAATGCTTATCCATCGCGCATGCTACTACAGATGGGAAAAGCTGTAAAAGTATATGAATACAAACTTGGTAAACAAGCTACATTTGAAGATTTAGTTTTTATTTTTTCTCCTGAAGATAGTGAACTGACTTCTTCCGTAGATGAACAAATTGTGTTTTTTAATAAATGGATTAATTCATTAGACAACAAGTAAAATGTTCTAAGTATTTATCCTATAAGAGGACAATAATGATAGTTGAATTTAGATATTATGATTATTTTGGCAAGCTAGCTCCTATCTGTGCAACTAAGGATTCGTTATTTGATTAAAGTGTTATAACTACATATATATCAACATTAAATGAGATAGATATTGTTCGCCTTGTTTTAGATGACTTAAAAAATTTAGAACTCACATGGGAATATATCGGCACGGAAGCTTTTGATGCCTATATCGATCATGATAGGGTGAAAGTGGGTTTCGATCTTTTAGATGGATACGATGAATATGATGAAATTGATGATGAAAGAGATCATACAGAGTATTTAATCCCTCGTAAGGAACTGACTTATCTTTTAGAAAGATGGTTGGCATTCATACAAAAACCAATAACAGAACCGAACTACATAGAAATTGTTGATTCAATTGAATTTGGATATTGTGATTCTTCTGGCAAACTAGCGCCTAGGTGTGTAGCTAAGGATTTGTCAGACAATGCAAGAAGAGCTATAGCCACATATATATCAACATTAAATGATATAGATATTGTTCGTCTTGTTTTAGATGATTTAAAAAATTCAGAACTCACATGGAAATATATCGGCACGGAAGCTTTTGAGGCCTTTATCGATCATAATAGGGTGAAATTGGGTTTCGATCTTCTAGATAAATGCGATGAAATTGATGATGAAAGCGATCATACAGAGTATTTAATACCTCGTAAGAAACTAACTTATCTTTTAGAAAGATGGTTGGCATTCATACAAAAACCAATACCAGATCCGGACTACGTAGAAATTATCGATTCAGAGGATGCGTATAAATAAGCATAAGCTATAGAAGCTCCTTCTACCTGCAGAAGGAATCATAACAACAGTTAAAATTGAAGTGCGGTTAAAAATTGTTATGTTTTTAACCGCACTTTATTTTCAGCCATTTAGCTTAAGTTTTTTGCGATTTTTGTCAAAATATGCTACTTTTTACGCAGTCAATCCGACAGTAACACATTTAATTTTATGAACGAAGAACATTCGAGTAATCAAACTGAAACAACTAAAAAATCTTTTTTTCAATCGCTTATTGGGCGTTTTTTCCAAGGTGAGCTGAAAAACCGTGAAGAACTCGTGGAAGTGATTCGCGATTCAGAACAAAACGATTTAATCGATCAAAATACTCGTGAGATGATTGAAGGGGTAATGGAAATCGCCGAGCTTCGTGTACGCGATATCATGATTCCACGCTCTCAAATTGTATTTATTGAATCGAATCAAGATCTCGATGCCTGCTTGAATACCATTATTGAATCTGCCCACTCTCGTTTTCCTGTGATTGCAGATACGGATGACCGCGATAATATTGAAGGTATTTTGCACGCAAAAGATTTGCTTAAGTTTTTACGTGAAGATGCGGAAGAGTTTGAACTCTCCAAGTTGTTACGTCCAGTCGTGATTGTGCCGGAAAGTAAACGTGTCGATCGTATGCTAAAAGATTTTCGTTCTGAGCGTTTCCACATGGCGATTGTGGTGGATGAGTTTGGTGCGGTATCAGGTTTGGTGACCATCGAAGATATTCTCGAACAAATTGTTGGTGATATTGAAGACGAATTTGATGAGGAAGATGTCGCAGATATTCGTCAGCTTTCTCGCCACACTTATGCCGTGCGTGCGCTAACGGATATTGATGATTTTAATGTGCAATTTAATGCGCATTTCGATGATGAAGAAGTGGATACTATTGGTGGTTTAATTATGCAAGCCTTTGGTTATCTGCCTAAACGAGGTGAAGAAATCACCTTAGAAAATATTCAATTTAAAGTGACTTCTGCTGATAGCCGCCGTTTAATTCAGGTGCGTGTAACTGTTCCGGATGAGCATTTATCGGATATGGAAGGCGTGGAAGAACAAGCTGAATAAGTTGTTCAGTCTAATCATATTCTTAGCCCCCTCTTTGCTAAAGAGGGGGAATATTTTTTTATAGTATGGATAAAATGAATAAGTTAGTGATTTATCTTATTGCTCTGATTTCTGGTGTGATTGGCGTGTTTGCCTTTTCGCCGTTTGATTATTGGGGATTAGCCTATGTATCGTTGGGCGGATTGCTTTTTGTGGCGAAAAATACCAAAAAATCAACCGCACTTTTGGCCACCTTTTTGTGGTCGATGGGCTTTTTCTGTTTTGGTGTAAGTTGGTTAAATGTCAGCATTCATCAATTTGGTGGCGCTTCCCTTGGCGTGAGTTATCTCTTGGTAGGCTTACTTTCGGCTTACCTAGCACTTTATCCTATGCTTTTCACTTATTTAGTGCAGCGTTTTCAGGTACAAAGTGCGGTCATTTTTGCCGCGATTTGGACATTGACTGAATTCTTGCGTGGTTGGGTGTTTACCGGTTTTCCTTGGTTACAATTTGGTTATACCCAAATCGACAGTCCGTTTTACGGTATCGCGCCGATCTTTGGTGTCACAGGGATGACATTCTTTACCGTTTGGGCAAGTGCGGTCATTTTTAACCTTATTTTTGCACTATCGAAAAAACAATGGAATTTAGTCGGCGTAAATGCGTTGCTATTATTGGTTGTGGGTGGATTAAGTGCTTATGCCGGTAAGGTGAATTTTGTTCAACAAAAAGAAGGTAAAGGACTAACGGTCACGCTTGCACAAGGTAATATTGAGCAAAATTTAAAATGGGATCCTGAATATCTTTATGCCACGGTAGACATCTATCAAAAACAAATTTTGGCGCATTTAGGCAAGTCTGATTTGATTATTTTGCCCGAGTCGGCATTGCCTACTCTTGAAAATGCCATTACGCCATTTTTTGAAGCGTTAGATAAAGTCGCGAAAGAGAAAAATACGGAAGTGATGATTGGCACCGTATATCGCGATGAGCAAAGCGGTAAATTATTAAATTCCATTGTGACGGCAGGGAATCCTGATTTCCCTTATGAGTTGACGACAAAAAATCGTTACAGCAAACATCATCTCGTGCCATTTGGTGAGTACGTGCCGTTAGAAAGTTTGTTGCGTCCACTTAACTCGGTATTTAATTTACCAATGTCTGCGTTCCAAAGTGGCGATGCGGTACAGCCATCTTTTATGGCAAAACAACATGCTTTTGCACCGGCTATTTGTTATGAAATTATTTTTGGTGAGCAACTTCGTGAAAATCTGAAAAAAGAAACAGATTATTTGCTGACTATTTCTAATGATGCATGGTTTGGTGATAGTATTGGCCCTTGGCAGCATTTACAAATGGCTAGAATGCGCGCGCTCGAATTAGGTAAACCATTAATTCGTGCCACCAATACGGGGATTTCAGTGTTTATTGATGCAAAAGGCAACATTGAAGCCCAAGCACCTCAATTTGAGGAAACAACGCTGACCCATAAAATGGTGCCAACAGAAGGCAAAACGCCTTATGCAGCATTAGGTAATTTACCTATTTATGTGTTGTCATTGATTTTTGTGTTATTACGTGGCTTCACGATGTTATTAAAACGCCGCTTGAACCTTTCACAAAAATAGCAGTCAAAACGACCGCACTTTTTTAACGTGAGAGGAAAATAAATATCCTCTTGTAAAACCAATGAGATTTTAATGAATAAAAATCTAATCGAAGTCAATAACCTGACCTTTAAACGAGGTGAGCGTGTGATTTACGATAACCTGAATTTGAAAGTCCAACAGGGTAAAATTACGGCCATTATGGGGCCATCAGGGATCGGGAAAACCACGTTACTGAAATTAATCGGTGGTCAGTTGTATCCTGAACAAGGCGAGATTTTGTTTGATGGACAAGATATTTGTCGTCTTTCAAATCGCGAGCTTTACGAAGTACGTAAACGCATGGGAATGTTATTCCAATCAGGCGCTTTATTTACGGATATTTCCACGTTTGATAACGTGGCATTTCCGATTCGCGAGCATACCCGTTTGCCGGAAAGTCTAATTCGTCAAATTGTGTTGATGAAATTAGAAGCGGTGGGCTTACGCGGGGCGGCAGATTTGATGCCTTCTGAGCTTTCTGGTGGGATGGCGCGTCGTGCTGCATTGGCTCGAGCGATTGCACTTGATCCTGATTTAATTATGTTTGATGAGCCGTTTACGGGGCAAGATCCAATCAGCATGGGCGTGATCGTGAGCTTAATTAAACGTTTGAATGAAGCACTGAATTTAACCTCTATTGTGGTTTCCCATGATGTGAATGAAATATTAAGCATTGCAGATTATGCCTATATCATTGCGGATAAACATGTGATTGCTGAAGGAACATCAGAACAACTGATCGCGAGCCAAGATCCGCAAGTGGTACAATTCTTGAAAGGCGAAGCAGATGGTCCGGTAAAATTCCATTATCCGGCAGGTGATTATGTGGAGGAATTATTTAAATGATTGTTGATATGATTTCTTCACTTGGACGAAGCGTAATCAAATTTTTCCGCGCATTAGGCCGCTCAGGCTTTATGCTGTTTGGTGCGCTCGTAGGTAAACCGCAAGTTCGTAAACATTTTCCTTTATTAGTGAAACAGTTACACGTATTAGGTGTACAGTCTTTACTAATTATCCTGCTTTCAGGTTTATTTATTGGGATGGTGTTGGGCTTACAAGGTTATGTGGTCTTAGTTGATTTTTCAGCAGAAACCAGCCTTGGACAACTTGTAGCGCTGTCTTTATTACGTGAATTAGGCCCAGTAGTGACCGCACTTTTATTTGCGGGTCGTGCAGGTTCAGCGTTAACGGCTGAAATTGGCTTAATGAAAGCCACAGAACAACTTTCCAGCCTTGAAATGATGGCAGTTGACCCATTACGTCGAGTGATTGCACCGCGTTTTTGGGCGGGCTTGATTGCAATGCCAATTCTTGCGCTTCTCTTTACCGCGATTGGTATTTGGGGCGGTGCGCTTGTCGGCGTAGATTGGAAAGGTGTTGATGCAGGTAGCTTCTGGTCAGTGATGCAAAATGCCGTCAGCTGGAGCTATGACATTCTAAACGGATTTATTAAAAGCGTATTTTTCGCCATTGCCGTGGTGTGGATTGCGTTATTCAATGGTTATGATTGTATTCCGACATCAGAAGGTATCAGTCAAGCCACAACCAGAACAGTTGTCCACGCATCACTTGTGGTTCTTGGGCTCGATTTCATCTTAACTGCCATTATGTTTGGGGCAGGCTAAAAGGGTATTTTTATGCGACAAACAATTAAATATGAATTTTGGGTAGGGTTATTTTTACTACTTGGTATCGCCGCGTTAGTGTTTTTAGGCTTACGTGTAGCGAATGTGCAAGGTTTTGGTGAAACAAAATCTTACACAGTGACTGCAACTTTTGACAATATTGGTGGACTAAAAGTCCGTGCACCACTTAAACTAGGTGGGGTAGTGATTGGTCGTGTGTCTGACATTACATTAGACGAAAAATCTTACTTGCCAAAAGTCAGTATTGCGATTAATGAAGAATATAAAGAAATTCCGGAAAACAGTTCGTTATCGATCAAAACATCGGGATTATTGGGCGAACAATATATCGCCTTAACTATGGGCTTTGATGATGGTGAAACCGCGATGTTAAAAAACGGTAGCCAAATTCAAGACACAAAATCCGCAATGGTATTGGAAGATTTAATCGGTCAGTTCCTTTACGGTGATAAAAAAGCAGACGGCAATGCTGAAAAAGCAGAACCTGAAGCCAAATAATAATCTTTATTTAGGAGATTTATGATGAAATTTATTCAGTTTAAAAAATGGTTTAGCGTAATGGCATTTGCAGTGACTGCACTTTTTGTGACTCAAACTGTACGTGCAGAAACGAGCCCTTATGTGTTGATGCAACAAGCATCAGATAAGTTATTTGCTGATATCAAAAACAATCAGGCAAAAATTAAAAAGGATCCAAATTATTTACGTACCATCGTGCGTAACGATTTATTACCTTACGTGCAAGTAAATTATGCAGGTTCTTTGGTGTTAGGTTCACACTTCAAATCAACCACGCCAGAACAACGTGAAAAATTCTTTAAAGCATTCAGCGATTTTATCGAACAAGCTTACGCGCAAGTGTTAACCGCTTACACCGATCAAAATATTCAAATTGAACCGGCTAAAGAAGTAGGCGACAAAAACCTTGTAAGCATTCGTGTAAACATCGTGCAAAATGGTGGACAAGCGCCAATCAAGTTAGATTTCAAATGGCGTAAAAACAGTAAAACTGGCGAATGGCAAGCTTATGACATGGTTGCAGAAGGCGTGAGCATGGTTGTCACCAAACAAAACGAATGGAGCGGTATTTTACGTCAACAAGGTATTGATGCTTTAACAGCTCAAATTCAAAAATCTGCCGCAGCACCCGTGACATTGAGCAAATAAGCGAATGACTGCGTTAAAGTGGGATTTAATCCAAAATAATGATAAGATAGCTCTCCAATTATCGGGGGAGCTATCCCGCAACACGTTGTTACCATTATGGCAGCAACGTGCTTCTTTTTTATCAGAAAAACTAACGAATCAAAGTATCATTGAATTTGATTTAACGAATATTAAACGAATTGATTCTGCTGGTTTTGCATTATTGTGTGATTTTCTACACGATTGTGAGCAGTTACCAAATAAAAAAGTGCGGTTGATAAACCCTCCAGAACAGTTATTAACCCTTGCTGATTTAGTGAATTTATCTCATTGGATTAGCACTTTTATCGACCATAATTAAAACGGAAATCCGAATGGAACTGCAAGAAATTGAACGTATTTTAAAAGAAAGCCTGAATGTAGATGAGGTTTATGCTCAAGGTGAAAATGCTCACTTTGGTGTGATTGTAGTGAGTGATGAGATCTCAGCACTTTCTAAATTAAAACAGCAACAAACCATCTATGCGCCATTAATGCCTTACTTTCAAACTGGCGAAATTCATGCTTTAACTATTAAAACCTATACCACTGCAAAGTGGAAAATGGATCGTCTATTACATCAAGCAAGCTAGGATTTTCTATGGAAAAATTTCGTGTTTATGGCGGGCAATCTCGCTTAAGTGGTACTGTAACCATCTCTGGTGCAAAAAATGCTGCACTTCCTATTCTTTTTGCCGCCATTTTGGCGACTGAACCGGTTAAATTAACAAACGTACCAGAACTAAAAGATATTGATACAACCTTAAAAATCTTACGTAAACTTGGCGTTGTAGCTGAGCGTGATGCTGAAGGTGCAGTATTATTAGATTGTTCTAAAATTGATCACTTCGTTGCACCATATGAATTAGTAAAAACCATGCGTGCCTCTATTTGGGCATTAGCACCGTTGGTAGCTCGTTTTAATCAAGGTCAAGTTTCTTTACCGGGTGGTTGTTCTATCGGTGCACGTCCAGTCGATCTTCACATTAGTGGCTTAGAAAAACTCGGTGCGACCATTGAGCTTGATGAAGGTTACGTAAAAGCGGTTGTTGCTGATCGTCTTGTAGGTACGCGTATTGTGATGGAAAAAGTGAGCGTTGGTGCAACTTTATCTATCATGATGGCTGCAACGCTTGCAAAAGGTACAACAATTATTGAAAACGCTGCTCGCGAGCCGGAAATTGTTGATACGGCAGATTTCCTCAACAAAATGGGCGCTAAAATTACAGGTGCAGGTACGGATCATATTGTTATTGAAGGTGTTGAACGTTTAACTGGTTGCGAGCACAGCATTGTGCCAGATCGTATTGAAACTGGTACATTCTTAATTGCAGGTGCTATTTCTGGTGGTCGCGTGGTATGTAAAAATACCAAAGCGGATACCATGGATGCGGTAATTGATAAACTTCGTGAAGCGGGTGCAGAAGTTGAAGTCACAGAAGATAGCATTACCTTGGATATGCATGGCAATCGTCCAAAAGCTGTTAATATTCGTACTGCACCACACCCAGGTTTCCCAACCGATATGCAAGCTCAGTTCACTTTGTTAAACATGGTGGCAGAAGGTACAAGTATCATCACTGAAACCATCTTTGAAAACCGCTTTATGCATATTCCAGAATTAATTCGTATGGGTGGTAAAGCTGAGATTGAAGGTAATACTGCAGTGTGTCATGGTGTTGAGCATCTTTCTGGTGCAGAAGTGATGGCAACAGATTTACGCGCATCAATCAGCCTTGTCTTAGCAGGTTGTATCGCAAGTGGTGAAACCATTGTTGATCGTATTTATCACATCGATCGTGGTTATGAACACGTTGAAGATAAACTTCGTTGCTTAGGTGCGAAGATTGAACGTTTCTCTGAAAAGAGCGAAGAAGTTTAATTAAATCCAGATAAAAAAGAGCGGTCAATTTTGACCGCTTTTTTATTTTCTATTCATTATTTTTTCGAATAATCTCTCGCCCCAAAAATGGCTGTGCCAATACGCACCATGGTCGAGCCACATTTAATGGCAGTTTGCATGTCATCGGTCATCCCCATAGAAAGCGTATCAATTTGCTGATGAGGGAAAGCGACTTTAAGCTGCTCAAATAATTGTTCCATTTGGCTAAAGGCCGCTTCTTGTTCAGCAATATTATCTGTTGGAGCAGGGATAGCCATTAATCCACGTAAACGTAAGTACGGTAGATTTTCAATGTGTTTTGCAAGCTCAATCATTTCACTCGGCTGAATGCCTGATTTACTCGCTTCATCACTGATATTTATTTGAATTAAAACATTCAAAGGGGCTTTATTGGCAGGACGTTGTTCATTTAAACGATCGGCAATTTTTGCACGTTCTAATGTTTGCATCCAATCGAAATGTTCTGCTACAAGACGCGTTTTATTAGATTGTAGTGGCCCAATAAAATGCCATTCAAGTTGAATATTCTGTGCTTCAAAATACTGAATTTTATCTACGCCTTCTTGAACGTAGTTCTCCCCAAATGCTTTTTGTCCGGCTTGATAGGCTTCTAAAATCGCTTCATTAGGTTTGGTTTTAGAAACGGCTAATAAAGTGACCGCATTTTCAGGACGATGTGCAAGTTGAGTGGAGGCTTGGATTTTTTGATGGATGGTTTCGAGTGCTTGTTGAATTGTCATAATTCCTTCCTAACCAATGTGAAACTCTCTTCATTCTACACCAAAGCGATGATTTTTAGAAAAAATCTTCATTTTTTTGATTTTATGTTTGACAAGCTCGCGCTTTTTCGGTATTTCTAAACACATCTTTTTTCAAGGTTAAAATACAATGAAAAATAACCGCACTTTCACGATTACCACCATTATTATGACCATTACGACCATTAATGGGGCGGGTTAGTGCGTAACAAACAGGATCAAGAAAACCCGCATTCAGTCTAGTGCGGGTTTTTTAGTATTTAAAAATCACAACATCTGAGGATATTATCATGCGCGTATTAAAATTTGGTGGCACTTCATTAGCCAACCCTGAGCGTTTCTCGCAAGCGGCTCAATTAATCGAAAAAGCTCATTTGGAAGAGCAGGCTGCCGGTGTCTTATCTGCTCCTGCAAAAATTACTAACCATCTTGTTGCCCTCTCTGAAAAAGCCGCATTAAACCAACCTACTGATACCCACTTTAACGAAGCCATTGAGATTTTCTATAACATCATTAATGGTTTACACGCTGAAAATAATAAATTTGATCTTGCAGGGACTAAAGCCCTCATTGATGCAGAATTTGCTCAAATTAAAGGCTTATTAGAAGAAATTCGCCAAGCAGGCAAAGTAGAAGATAAAGTTAAAGCAACCATTGACTGCCGAGGTGAAAAATTATCGATTGCCATGATGAAAGCATGGTTTGAAGCACGTGGGTATAGTGTTCACATTGTAGATCCGGTTAAGCAATTATTAGCACAAGGTGGTTACTTAGAATCTTCAGTTGATATTGACGAATCGACAAAACGCGTTGATGCGAAAAGTATCGGTAAAGATAAAGTCGTTTTAATGGCTGGTTTTACCGCATGTAATGATAAAGGTGAATTAGTGTTATTAGGCCGTAATGGTTCTGATTATTCAGCCGCCTGTTTAGCCGCTTGTTTAGATGCGTCTGTTTGTGAAATTTGGACTGATGTAGATGGCGTTTATACTTGTGACCCACGTTTAGTGCCAGATGCTCGTTTATTACCAAGCCTTTCTTACCGTGAAGCGATGGAGCTTTCTTATTTTGGCGCGAAAGTGATCCATCCACGTACAATTGGTCCATTATTACCAAAACAAATCCCTTGTGTGATTAAAAATACCGGTAATTCATCTGCACCAGGTTCAATAATTGATGGTCATGTGAAATCTGAAGGGTTACAGGTAAAAGGGATTACTAACCTTGATAACGTGGCAATGTTCAATGTTTCAGGTCCTGGTATGCAAGGTATGGTGGGGATGGCTGCGCGTGTATTTTCAGCGATGTCAAAAGCCGGTATTTCAGTTATTTTAATTACGCAATCGTCCTCTGAATACAGCATTAGTTTCTGTGTACCAGTGAAATCAGCGGATGCAGCAAAAGCGGTTTTAGAACAAGAGTTTGCGACAGAATTAAAAGCGCATGACTTAGAACCTATTGAAGTTGCAAAAGATCTTTCTATCATTTCAGTTGTAGGTGATGGTATGAAACAAGCTAAAGGTATCGCGGCTCGTTTCTTCTCTGCATTGGCACAAGCGAATATCAGCTTAGTCGCAATTGCACAGGGTTCTTCTGAGCGTTCAATTTCAGCGGTAGTGGCGCAAAATAAAGCGATTGAAGCTGTGAAAGCCACTCACCAAGCGCTTTTTAATAACAAAAAAGTTGTTGATATGTTTCTAGTCGGTGTAGGTGGTGTTGGCGGCGAGTTGATTGAGCAAATCAAGCAGCAAAAAGAGTATCTTGCAAAGAAGGACATTGAAATCCGAGTTTGTGCGTTAGCGAATTCAACCAAAATGCTTTTAGATGAAAACGGATTAAATTTAGATAATTGGAAAGTGGATCTTGAAAATGCGACCCAACCTTCTGATTTCGATGTTTTGTTATCTTTCATTAAATTACACCACGTAGTGAACCCAGTCTTCGTAGATTGTACAACAGCTGAATCGGTCGCTGGGCTTTATGCGCGCGCATTAAAAGAAGGCTTCCATGTGGTAACCCCAAATAAAAAAGCGAATACGCGTGAATTAGCCTATTACCACGAATTACGTCGCAATGCACAAGCAAGCCAACATAAATTCCTGTACGAAACCAACGTAGGCGCTGGCTTACCGGTTATCGAAAACTTACAGAATTTATTGGCAGCGGGTGATGAGCTTGAGTATTTCGAAGGCATTTTGTCGGGCTCACTTTCTTTCATCTTCGGTAAATTAGAAGAAGGACTTTCTCTTTCAGAAGTGACCGCACTTGCACGTGAAAAAGGCTTTACAGAGCCAGATCCTCGTGATGATTTATCGGGTCAAGATGTGGCACGTAAATTGCTTATTTTAGCGCGTGAAGCGGGTCTAGAACTTGAGCTTTCCGATGTGGAAGTGGAAGGCGTGTTACCGAAAGGCTTCTCTGAAGGCAAATCAGCTGATGAATTTATGGCGATGTTGCCACAATTAGATGCGGAATTTAAAGCACGCGTTGAAGCCGCGAAAGCGGAAGGCAAAGTATTGCGCTACGTAGGACAAATTAAAGATGGCCACTGCAAAGTGTCAATCATCGCGGTGGATCAAAATAATCCATTGTATAAGGTGAAAGATGGTGAAAATGCCCTTGCATTTTACACTCGGTATTATCAACCAATTCCGTTGTTATTACGCGGTTACGGTGCGGGTAATGCCGTGACTGCAGCGGGTATCTTTGCGGATATTTTAAGAACATTACACCACTAAAAAGGACATAACATGTTAAGAATTTATGCGCCGGCATCGAGTGCAAATATTAGTGTAGGGTTTGACACGTTAGGTGCAGCCATTTCACCGATTGATGGTTCGTTATTAGGTGATGTTGTACAGATTGAGTCTATTCCAAGTGGCTTTGAGCTCGAAAGTGCGGGCTATTTTGTGCGTAAATTGCCAAAAGAGCCGCAAAAAAATATCGTGTATCAGGCCTATGTGCTGTTTAGTGAGCAATTAAAATTACGCAATATGAGAGTCAAACCATTGCGTTTGACCCTTGAGAAAAATATGCCGATTGGTTCGGGCTTGGGGTCAAGTGCGTGCTCTATCGTGGCTGCATTAGTGGCATTAAATAAATTCCACGATGAACCATTCTCAAAAATGGAATTGTTAGAGATGATGGGAGAGCTAGAGGGGCGTATTTCAGGCTCGATCCATTATGATAATGTGGCACCTTGTTACCTAGGCGGTGTGCAATTTATGGTACAATCCCTCGGTAACATTTGCCAAAAACTGCCATTTTTTGATAATTGGTATTGGGTCTTAGCTTATCCAGGCATTGAGGTTTCAACCGCTGAAGCGCGTGCAATTTTACCGAAAAGCTATACGCGTCAGGATGTAATTTCTCATGGTCGTCATTTAGGTGGCTTTGTGCACGCATGTCACACGCATCAAGAAAACCTTGCAGCGATGATGATGAAAGATGTGATTGCAGAACCTTATCGTGAGGCTTTATTACCAAATTTCGCAGAAGTGAAACAAGCTACTCGTGATTTAGGCGCATTAGCGACGGGAATTTCAGGTTCTGGTCCAACGATTTTCTCCATTGCACCCGATTTACAAACGGCAACAAAACTGGCGACTTATTTAGAAAATCATTATTTACAAAACAATGAAGGCTTTGTTCATGTTTGTAAGGTTGATAATGATGGCGCGAGAGAGCTAGGTTAAGCAGTCAATCATCTTCCCCTCTTCTTATTAAGAGGGGAATACCATTTTATTAAAACTCTATAATTAACGGATATACAATGAATTTGTACAACATTAAACACCCCGAAGAACAAGTAAATTTTGCGCAAGCAGTACGTCAAGGACTTGGCAAAGATCAAGGTTTGTTCTTTCCAGAAACTATTCCAACTTTAACTAATATTGATGAGTTATTAGCCTTACCACTGGTTGAACGTAGCCAAAAAATTCTTGGCGCATTAATCGGTGAAGAACTACCGAAAGCAACATTAGATGCAATGGTGAAAAATGCATTTACTTTTCCTGCACCGTTAGAAAAAGTAGAAGACAATATTTATGCCCTTGAATTATTCCATGGACCAACTTTAGCATTTAAAGACTTTGGTGGTCGTTTTATGGCACAGGCGCTCGCTGCAGTGCGTGGTGATGGCAAAATTACTATTTTAACGGCAACATCCGGTGATACCGGTGCTGCAGTTGCCCACGCATTTTATGGGCTAGAAAACATCAATGTGGTGATTTTATATCCGAAAGGCAAAATCAGCCCATTACAAGAAAAGCTCTTTTGTACTTTAGGGGGCAATATTAGCACTGTTGCGATTAATGGTGATTTTGATGCCTGCCAAGCGTTAGTCAAACAAGCGTTTGATGATGCAGAACTACGTCAAGCGATTGGTTTAAACTCAGCAAACTCTATCAACATTAGCCGTTTATTAGCGCAAGTGTGTTATTACTTTGAAGCGGTAGCGCAATTACCAAAAGAAAAACGTGGTAATGTCGTAGTTTCTGTACCAAGTGGTAACTTTGGTAACTTAACCGCAGGTTTAACTGCAAAAACATTAGGTTTACCAATTAAACGCTTTATTGCATCAACCAATGCGAACGACACAGTGCCACGTTATTTAGAATCAGGTAACTGGGCACCTAAAGCGACGGTAGCCACGCTTTCTAATGCGATGGATGTCAGTCGTCCGAACAACTGGCCACGTGTAGAAGAACTATTCAAACGCAATGGCTGGAATTTAAGTGATTTAGGTTCAGGTATGTTAAGCGATGGCGAAACAGAAGAAACTTTAAAAGCGATGTACGAAAAAGGTTATTTATGTGAACCACACGGTGCGATCGCCTATCAAGTATTGAAAGACCAACTTAAAGCGGATGAAACCGGTATTTTCTTATGTACGGCACATCCAGCGAAATTTAAAGAGTCTGTTGAGCGTATTCTTTCGCTCGATCTTCCATTGCCAGAAGCGTTGGATAAACACAATAAATTGCCATTACTTTCTGATGAAATGGATGACGATTTTGCACAATTACGTGCATATTTGTTGAAATAGTAAAAAAGTGCGGTTGATTTTGACCGCACTTTTGTTTTGTTACTCAAAAGGACGGGATAAACGCCCCTTATTTTTAGGAGTTAATCTTCTTTTCCTAAGATTTGATTCACTTCACTCTTGTAGAGTACGGCTTTGGCACCGAAAATGGCTTGTACGCCACCGCCGACTTCAAGCACATCAATCGCACCTAATTTTTTCAATGTGGCTTTATCAACGGCTTTGACATCCTTAACAGAAACACGTAAGCGAGTAATACACGCATCCACGTTTTCAATATTTTCAGCACTACCTAATGCTGCAATAATTTTATGTGCATTTTCAGTAAGTGAACTTGTTTCTTGTTCTACATTTTCTTCGGTTTCTTCACCGCGTCCTGGCGTCATCACATTAAAGATGCGAATCAAGAAAACGAAAGAGAAATAATAGAGCAGCGCCCAAGGAATTCCCACGAAAATGACACGCAACCAATGGGTATTTTCATCACCTTGTAAGATACCGAAGAGCAAGAAATCAATAAAACCACCAGAGAAAGTATTCCCGATAGAGATATTTAAATAATCGGCAATAAAGAAAGATACACCGTCTAAGAATGCGTGGAATACATAAAGCCATGGTGCAACAAACAAGAACATAAACTCGATAGGTTCAGTAATGCCGGTAATGAATGATGTTAGGGCTGCACCAAGGAATAAACCACCAATTTGTGCACGACGTTTTTTCGGTACACAGTGATACATAGCTAAACAGGCAGCTGGTAAGCCAAACATCATGGTATCAAAACGGCCGGCAAAGAAACGCGTCCCTTCAGTAAATAAACCATGGTGATTTGGATCTGCTAATTGAGCAAAAAAGATTTTTTGTGCACCAACAATCATCTCGCCATTGACCATTTCTACACCACCTAATTCAGAATACCAAAATAGTGGATAAATCATGTGATGTAAGCCAACCGCGCCAGATAATCGCATTAAGAAACCGTATAAGAATGTTCCAAAGGTTCCCATGGATGCGATGCTTTTACCAGCAGAGACAAGCCATTGTTGGAAAGTTGGCCAAATGAGGAAGAAAACTAATCCAACAAAAATAGCTGAAAAAGCCGTCACGATTGGTACAAAGCGAGAACCGCCGAAGAAACCTAATACTTGTGGTAATTGGATGTTGTGATAGCGATTGTGTAATTTAACGGTAATCAAGCCCATTACCAATGCACCAATCACACCTGTATCAATACTTTTTACATCAGGAGAGAAAATCGGAATTAATGCGGCAATGGTACCCGTCATAATAAGATAGCCGACAACCGCAGCGAGAGCAGCAACGCCTTTGTCACGTTTGGCTAAGCCGATACCTAAACCAATACACAATAATAAGGCTAAATTAGCGAACACCACGCTACCGGCTGCTGACATAATCTGAAACAGACCTTGCAGTGCCTCATTATTTAAAATTGGATAGGCTTGTACCGTTGCTTTATTGGAAAGCGCCCCACCGATCCCGAGTAAAAGACCCGCAGCAGGCAAAATAGCAATCGGCAACATGAATGCCTTACCGACTTGTTGAAGTTGTTTAAACATAGAACCTCCTGTGATTACTTTTTCGAAATGTAACGTATTTGAGAAGAAAAATCTGTGAAACTGCTCACAGTTTCAATCTAACACCTTGCTTTGATGAGTTTTAGCTTATGTTGGCGTGCGGTGGATTTCCTTTTATAATGCAATCAAACTTGCGTGTTTATTCATTATTTTTATGACAACTTTTATTGCCTACGCCAATATTCAACAACCTTTTCCTTTTAATGAAATTCCTAGGGAACTCGTCCCTGAAAATTTGTGTACAGAACCGCTGGGAAATTCTCGGATAACGCAACGACATCAATGTCGTCGATTGGCGCATTTTTTACTTTGGCAGTTGTTAAAAACAGCGGGAAAATCAACCGCACTTTTAGGGCGAATTTATCGTACACAAAGTGACAGACCACAATTTCCCGTCGAGAATATTGATTTTAATATTAGTCACTCTGGTGATTGGGTTGCTGTATTGCTGCATATTAATGAATCAGAAAAAAGTTCGGTCGGTATTGATATTGAATTTCCCAAAAAACGGAATTTTTCTGCGCTCATGGCTCATTTTGCGCCACAAGCAGAACAAGATTGGTTTGATAAACAGCCTGATGCAGACCAGGCCTTTTATCGTTGTTGGTGTTTGCGTGAAGCTGTATTGAAATCACAAGGCGTAGGAATAGTGAAGTTATCAAGTGTGACGCATTTGCCTGAACCACAACAGATCTATTCAGATTATTGTCCGAAAGGTGCGTTGATCTTTACGGATGAATTGCCTTTTTACTTTACAGCATTTATAAATCAGTCAAAAATTCAACCGCACTTTTATCACTGGAATGGAAAAAATTTACTCGAAAAAAATATAAAAAAATCCTTGATTTACCAAGTAAATGAATAAAAGAAAATCCTTGAAAATATTCAAGGATTTTTTATTTTGTAAAATTTGCATTGTCACTTGTATTTTCATAGACTAACCCCATTAATTTCGTTAAACTCATTAAAAATTTTAGACAAATGGAGAACGTAATGTCGCAAAACGGTCCAGATCAAGATCCTTGGGGTAAACCGGGACAGAGTAGCGGTCCAAAACAGTCAGATAATTCATCAGATAAGCAAAATGAAAATGGCTGGGGCTCGCGAGACAATAAAAATCAGGAGCAATCACCACCAGATATTGAAGAAGTATTCAATAATCTGTTGAAAAAATTAGGTGGGGGTAATAAAAAAGGCGGTTCAAATAATACTTCACCGAATATACCTTCATTCAATTTAGGTAAAATTTTACCGATCGCCGCGGTGATCGGGGGAATTATTTGGGGAGCAAGCGGTTTTTACACCATTAAAGAAGCGGAACGAGGTGTGACGTTACGTTTTGGCGAGTTTCATTCTATCGTTCAACCTGGTTTAAACTGGAAACCGACTTTTATTGATAAAGTGGTTCCAGTGAATGTAGAACAAGTTCGTGAGCTTAAAACGCAAGGTGCGATGTTAACCAAAGATGAAAACATGGTTAAAGTTGAAATGACTGTACAATATCGCGTGCAAAATCCTGAAAAATACCTGTTTAGCGTGAGTAATGCGGATAATAGTCTCGGGCAAGCGACTGATAGCGCACTTCGTTATGTGATAGGTCATATGACTATGAATGATGTGCTGACAACCGGTCGTGCCGTGGTGCGTGAAGATACGTGGAAAGCATTGAACGATATTATAAAACCTTATGATATGGGACTTGAGGTGATTGACGTGAACTTCCAATCTGCACGTCCTCCAGAAGAAGTGAAAGATGCTTTCGATGATGCGATTAAAGCACAGGAAGACGAACAACGTTACATTCGTGAGGCAGAAGCTTATGCCCGCGAGAAAGAGCCAATCGCTCGTGGTGATGCACAGCGTATCGTGGAAGAAGCAACGGCTTATAAAGATCGTGTTGTGCTTGATGCGCAAGGGGAAGTGGAACGTTTACAACGTCTTCTACCTGAATTTAAAGCTGCGCCTGATTTGTTAAAAGAGCGTCTTTATATTCAAACCATGGAAAAAGTCATGGCAAATACGCCGAAAGTGATGTTAGATGCAAATAATGGTAACAATTTAACCGTATTACCATTAGAACAATTAATGGGTAAAAAAGCGGCTCAACCGACTACTACAACGCCTGAAAGTGCGGTCAGTTCTGCACCTGTTTCAACACAGGAACGTCGTGTAGAAACGCAAACGGCTCAACCAGTTCAATCAAATGAAGGCATTCGCCAAGGGAGATTTAACTAATGCGTAAATTTTTACTTCCGATTATTGTGGTGATTGCTGCGGTGCTATATTCCAGCGTCGTGGTTGTAACTGAGGGCACTCGTGGCATCATGTTGCGTTTTAACAAAGTACAACGTGATGCAGAAAACAAAGTAGTGGTGTATGAACCAGGTTTGCATTTCAAATTGCCTTTAATTGATAGCATTAAAGTGCTTGATGCACGTATTCGTACCCTAGATGGTTCAGCTACTCGTTTTGTGACAGTCGAGAAAAAAGACTTGTTGGTAGATTCCTATGTAAAATGGAAAATCAGCGATTTTGGTCGTTTCTATACTGCAACGGGTGGTGGCGATTATAACCAAGCTTCAAGCTTATTAAGCCGTAAAGTGAATGACCGTCTGCGTTCAGAAATTGGTACACGCACGATTAAAGATATTGTTTCAGGTACGCGTGGTGAATTAATGGCAGGAGCGAAAAAAGCGTTAAATTCAGGGCAGGATAGTACCTCTGAATTAGGGATCGAAGTGGTCGATGTTCGCGTAAAACAAATCAATTTACCGGATGAAGTTTCTTCTTCGATTTACCAACGTATGCGTGCAGAACGTGATGCGGTTGCCCGTGAACACCGCTCTCAAGGTAAAGAAAAAGCAGCGTTCATTCAAGCGGATGTGGATCGTAAAGTCACCCTAATCTTAGCGAATGCAAACAAAACTGCACAAGAATTACGTGGTAATGGTGATGCGGCTGCAGCAAAATTATATTCTCAAGCTTTTGCCCAGGAGCCACAGTTTTATAGCTTTATTCGTAGCTTAAAAGCCTATGAAAGTAGCTTCGAAGGTTCAGGTAATATGATGATCTTGAAACCTGACAGTGATTTCTTCCGCTTTATGCAAGCGCCAAAGAAATAAGCAAGAGATAATGAAAAGTAAAGTGCGGTTAGAAATAACCGCATTTTTTATTGCTAAATTCTAAAAGAAATTAGCCCTCTATAAAGTAAAAATATCTTAAATACAATCAATCGAATCTATAGTAAAAGCAGATTAAATCCACATAAAAAATAAGTCAATTTTTTGGCATAATCACCTAACTTTAAGCTTTACCTTTCTTTTTATGTTTTATTGATCGTTTGGAGGATTAGATGAAAAAACTGATTATTGGCGGTGCAGCCATTGCTATCTTAGGTTATTTTGGCGTTGTGGGGTATTTACACCAATTTGATAAAGAGAATGCGACCCAGCTTTTAATGGAAAATCGCTATACTGGCGAACAAGAAAAAGTGGCAAAAGCATTGTTTGATAACAGCTGCCAATATTGTCATAGTCCAAACACTCCACTTCCATTTTATTCAAAATTTCCGATTGTGGGGGATGAAATGCAATCGGATATTCAGCGTGGACTTCGTGCTTTCCGTCTAGATCGTTTACTTGAAGGCTTAAAAGATCCGAGCAAATTATCCCAAGCTGATTTAGCAAAATTACAACGCGTACTTGAAAATAATGAAATGCCAATTGCTAAATTCAGACATCTTCACTGGGGAAGCAAACCAGATGAGCAAGAAAAAGTGGCATTGCTTAACTGGATTCGTGAAGCACGTAAAATGTCTTTACCAAAAGAAACACCAAATGTTGATGCAGATCGTTTAGTACAACCGATTCCAGACAGTATTGCGACTGATGAAGCAAAAGTTGCATTAGGTCATGATCTTTTCTTTGATGGTCGTTTATCAGGCGATGGTTCTATTCAATGTCACACTTGTCACCAATTAGATAAAGGTGGTGTGGATAGACTTGATACTTCAACAGGGATTGAAGGTAAAAAAGGTCCAATTAACGCACCAACCGTATTCAATGCTGCATTCAACTTTGTTCAATTCTGGGATGGACGTGCGGCAGATTTAGCAGATCAAGCGAAAGGTCCTCCAACAAATCCGGTAGAAATGGGCTCGCACTCTTGGGATGACATCGTGGCACGTTTTGAAATGGATGAAGAGTTCAAAAAAGAATTCTTAAAAGAATATCCACAAGTGACGAAAGAAACCTTAACTCACGCGATTGGTGAATATGAAAAAACATTAATTACGCCAAATAGTGATTTTGACCGTTATTTGAAAGGGGATAAAACAGCCTTGACCGAACAACAAGTTCGCGGTTATGAGTTATTCAAACAACATAAATGCGATACTTGTCATACTGGCGTAGCAATGGGTGGACAATCTTATGAATACATGGGTCTCTACGGCGATTACTTTAAAGATCGCGGCACGCCATTAACTGATGCAGATGAAGGTCGCTTTACACAAACTAAAGATCCATTCGATATGCATCGCTTCAAAGTGCCAACTTTACGTAATATCGCACTTACTGCACCATATTTTCATGATGCCTCAGCAAAAGAGTTAAAAGACGCTGTGAGCGTAATGTTGAAATACCAAAGTAACGTGCAACAGCCAGCTCAAAAAGATGTGGAGGACATCACCTCTTTCTTAGAAAGTTTGACAGGTGAATTTAAAGGTGAAAAATTGAAATAATCTTTAAATGGCTAAATAGAAACGACCGCAAGTGCGGTCGTTTTTTTGTGGGTTAATATTATTGCATACTATTCTTTGCAAGCCATGCCTGAATACGTGCTTCGGTTTTCTTTTCGTTATAGCCGATTTGTGGGAAGAGGCTAAATTGATAGAACCAGTTGAAGTAGTCACTTGTGATACGTTTTTCTTTTTTAAAGAACTTGCCGTATTCTTCGTCCGGATTTTCGCTGCCGAGATAATTCAAAATAAAAGTAAATAACGAATCATTATTGTTAGACAAAAGTGTAATCATAAAGGTTACATAGGACAGCAAAGTTTAACGGCTTAGCTGTCCTTTTGTTATAAAGTGCGGTTGATTTTAACTCTGTTTTTGATTTTTCATGGCTTCACAAACTTCGCAAATCGGTTTTGCGTCATTAGCAGCAAGAGACAATACAGCTGGTGATTCTGGCGTTCCGCTAGATTGTATTAAATTACCTTTTACAGTCACTTTACCTTTTAACGTGATGCCAGAGCCATCAATAATAATCGTACCGGCTTTTCCACGAATATTTACTTGTGTAGTACCTGTTAATTTAATATTTTTACTATGCTGTTTTAATTCTTTCCCAGCTTTGAAAATCGCATTGCGACTTGTTTGATGGGAATAATCTCGGCCAATTTTAACTTCTTGATTGGCGTATACATCCATCGATAGATGATTCCCAATGTTTAATACTTCATCCTTTTCAATTTTAGTCATGCGATTGCGATTGATTTTATTAGATTGATCGCGTCCCACTGTTAAGGATTCATCTTGTCCAACTGTTTCAGTACGGTTATTGCCGATGTTAATGGTTTCGTCATGTCCAACTTGTTCGGTTCGATCATGCCCAATTTGTGTTGTTTCATCATTATTTACAACATTATTTTGGTCTTTTTCTGCATGAATAAAGATTTCTTCTCGGTCTTTTTCATCTTCAAAGCGTAATTCATTAAAGCCGTTACCTTTATGGGTTTTACTTTTTATAGTCATACGCGTTTTATGTTCAGGCAGAGCATAAGGTGGTTCAGTTGTACTGTGATAAGTACGTCCCATGATGATTGGTTGGTCAGGATCTCCTTCTAAGAAATCAACCATTACTTCATGGCCAATACGAGGGATGGCAATATGCCCAAATTGCGACCCCGCCCAACCTTGGCTGACACGAATCCAGCAAGAGCTATGCTCATTATTTTGTCCTTCACGATCCCAAGGGAATTGAACTTTGACACGTCCCCATTCATCACAATAGATTTCTTCATCAGCAGGACCAACTACATGGGCCATTTGAGAGCCATCAACAACTGGTCTTGGTTGCGGTTCCGGTCGCCATTGTGTGGTATTTGGAATGAGTTTAATACGGTTCTCATAGCGGTTGCCCTCTTCACCGGCTTCTTCTTCCAATACACCAGGTTGCCAACCATAATGTTCAACACCTATAATTAACCAATCACGATTAAAAGCTTCTCGTTGATGTCCCTCTAAGCCAAATACATAGCCGGGTTGCACGCGTAAATCATCGCTTTGCGCAAGAGCTAATTCAGCTTCTCTACGTTCGTATTCTAAACGATATTGGGTAAAAGGCTCACCTTGAGCATCTCGTTTATAACGACCAGGATAGTCATAACGTTCGTAAATGCTACTATGACCTTCGTTATTACCTTGACCAGAATATTGGTGCTCTTGGTTATAACGAGGATTTGTAAAAGTATAATCACGTAAAGTTTGAAGGGTCGTACCTAGTTTTTCTTCGTAAGCCCAATGCCATACCGCAGCTTCTGGACGTTGGCCAGCAGGCATTGCGTTATAAACTAAGTTTCCTTTTTTCTCTGAAAGTGTTGTCGAATTAGAGAAATGAAGGATATGGCTATTATTGGTATGTTCAAAATAATAGTAAGAACCTTCTTCGGCAGCCAAACGTTGAATGAAATTTAAATCAGTTTCGCGATATTGCACGCAGTATTCTCGAGTCCAATATGGCGTTTGTAAATGGAATTGACTCTGAGATACTTGATTTTTACTTAGTAGTGTTTCGATAATTTTTTGAGAGTCTTGTTGTTGGAATATTCGTAAATCAGTTTGTAAACCTGCACGACATAAAGATGGTTCAATCACCATGTGATAACGAGTTCGAGTAAAACCAGTTTCCCTCTGATTTAAGGCCGTAACGATACCGTTGACACTACGTATTACCTCATCTCCTTGCCAAAAGGTTAGCGTAGCAGGTTGGTCGATTAGAGAATGAAAATTCGGTTCAGAACCAAAGCTTGCGAGATCGAGTTCAAGTCGGAAGAGTGTAGATAAATGTTCTTTTAATACAAAACGGACTACTTCGAATTGAGTGGCACCATTAACGGTAAGACTGTAACGATAATCGGATTGAACGGCCATTTGGAATTCCTATAAAAATATTGGCAGTAATAATAGCGTTATATAAATACTAAATAAATTATGCTTTAGCTTTCATCATAGATTGTGAAGCAATTAATTCTGCACCACAGGCAGTTTTCATTCCTTCAAGGGCAATGCCTCGCCCATTAGCTTGCATGATAGATGAACCTTCAACAATCGGGAAGTTACCTTTGCATTTTGGACATGAGACCAAATCACCTTGTCGGGCGACATTTTTGCCTCCGGCAGTCATGGTTTGTGATCCTTGAAGTACGGTACCTCCATGGGTAGTTTTATCTCCAATAACGATTACGCTACGAGCAGACATGACTTCTCCTTAATCTATGAAATGTTTAACCTTTACATTCTAAACTAAAATGATAGGATTTTCTTGTAAAATTGATAGTTTATGTGTTTATTTTAAAAAGAAAATACATATCTTCTAAAATAGTATGGGTGTTGTTTAATTTTGCCACATAACAAATATCATTTGTAAAAAATTATTCTATACTGCTGACTTCGTCATTGATTTAGTAACCGTGATTTTTTATAATCTAGTTATTTTTTAGTTCGTTATCTAAAAATAGAAATCAGTTTAAATTTCAAAGAGGATTTTATATGTCTAAAACAGGTTCAGTCGCACCAAAAGAGCGAATTAATATTAAATATACTCCGGCTACAGAAGGTCAAACTGATGAAGTTGAATTGCCTTTAAAACTTCTTGTTACTGGTGATTTTAAAGGTGCTGCAGAAGACTTAAGCCTTGAAGAAAGAGAGACAGTTTCTATTGATAAGCACAATTTTGATGCTGTAATGAAACAATCTAATTTGACGATTGATGTAGCGGTACCAAACCGCTTAGAAGAAAATGCCGAAAATCAAGATCTTGGTATTAGCCTAAAAATTGAAAGCATGGCAGATTTCTCACCTGATAATATTGCTAAACAAGTACCAGAATTAAACAAATTATTAGAGTTACGAGAAGCTCTTCTTGCATTAAAAGGGCCTATGGGGAACATCCCTGCATTTAGAAATAAATTGCAAGAGTTAATTGCGGATCCAAACGCAAGAGAAGCGTTGGAAAAAGAATTGGCTATCATTTTAGAAAAAGAATAAAGGTAGTAGAATATGGTTACTAAGAATCAAATGGCAAAAGCTGAAAAGAATTCGCAAACGACAAGCTTACTTGATCAGGTGATGGAGCAGACACGTTTTAAACCTGAAAATGAAGATTATAGTATTGCACAAAGAGGTATTGCAGAATTTATTTCTGAAATGTTGAAGTCTGATAGTGCAGATGCAGTTGTAAATAAGACACTTATCGATGAAATGATTGTTCGTCTTGATGAGAAAATCAGTCATCAAGTAGATGAGATTTTACATAATGATAAATTCCAAGAAATGGAATCAGCTTGGCGTGGTTTGAAACTCCTTGTAGATCGTACCGATTTCCGCGAAAACATTAAAATAGAAGTACTAAATGTAAGCAAAGAAGAATTGCTTGATGATTTTGAGTATGCGACTGATATTACTCAAAGTGGTTTATACAAACATGTTTACTCCGCAAACTATGGCCAATTTGGTGGTGAGCCAGTTGCAGCTATTGTTGGTAACTACACGTTTACGCCATCTGCGCCAGATATTAAATTATTACAATATGTTTCATCTGTTGGTGCGATGTCTCATGCTCCATTTATTTCAGCCGCAGGTCCAGAGTTCTTTGGACTAGATAGCTACGCATCTTTATCTGAAATTAAAGAAGTAAAAGACATTTTTGAAGGACCTCGTTATGCTAAATGGAGAGCATTAAGAGAATCTGAAGATTCTAAGTATTTAGCACTCACAATGCCACGTTTCTTGTCTCGTTTACCTTACGACACGATTGAAAATCCGGTTAAAACCTTTAATTACAATGAAGGAATTGATGGTAACCATAATAACTATTTGTGGAGCAATGTTGCATTCTTGATGGCATCGAAAGTAACAGATAGTTTTGCTAAATATCGTTGGTGTCCAAATATTATTGGTCCACAAAGTGGTGGTACGGTAGAAGATTTACCAGTTCATTTATTTGAATCATTTGGGCAGTTACAAGCGAAGATCCCAACAGAAGTATTAATTACAGATCGCAAAGAATTTGAATTGGCAGATGAAGGTTTTATTCCTTTAACTATGCGTAAAGGAAGCGATAATGCTGCATTCTTCTCAGCTAATTCTGTCCAAAAACCTAAAAAATTCCCAAATACGGAAGAAGGCAAGGCGGCTGAAACAAACTATAAATTAGGTACACAATTACCATATATGTTCATTGTGAACCGTTTAGCGCATTATTTGAAAGTATTACAACGTGAACAGATCGGCTCGTGGAAAGAACGTCAAGATCTTGAGAGAGAGTTAAATGTTTGGTTGAAACAGTATGTTTCAGATCAAGAGAACCCACCAGCAGAAGTTCGTAGCCGTCGACCATTACGTTCTGCTAAAGTTGAAGTATCAAGTGTTGCAGGAGAACCAGGTTGGTACAAAGTTTCTTTATCTGTTCGACCGCACTTTAAATATATGGGGGCAAGTTTCGATCTTTCCCTTGTGGGTCGATTAGATATTGATAATAATAAATAAGTAGCTGTTTTATGGGATTTTGGAACAGGGTTAAAACTGCACCACAGAATACGGATGTCATTAAAAAGAAGACTGAAGCAGAAATTGTGAGTGATTTAATTCGTTCGATAAAAAGAAACATAGAATTAGTACTTAATTCAAAAGAAGGGTGCACGTTATGTGCACCCGATTTTGGTTTAAAAGACTTTAATGATGCAACTGCAACCACAAAAAGTTTAAGCCAAACAATTGTTGCAAATATTCGTTCCAGCTTAGAGCGCTATGAGCCAAGGGTTCGTATTACAAGAATAGAATATATTCATGATGCATATGATGTTCTTCAGCTTAATTTCCGTATAACCTGCGTTGTATTATTAAAACAAAAAAATGAGTTAACTGAATTAAATATTATCTTGGATAGTTCAAATAAGAAGTTTAGGGTTGTGTAAATGTCTTTGAAAGAGTTTTTTAGATCTGAGCTAGACTTTCTCAAAAGGGATGGTCAACATTTTTCAAAGATTTATCCTCACTTATCAAGATTTTTATCTGATGAGATAGTTGATCCTGAGGCAGAGAGAATTATTGAATCTTTTGCTTTTTTAACTGCACGTTTGAAAGAAAAAGTACAAGATAATTTACCAGAAATAACTCAATCAATGATTCAGCTTCTTTGGCCAAATTATTTGCGTCCTTTACCAAGTTGTGCAATTTTAAACTTTCAACCTAAAGAAAGGGCTATTACAACAAAACATATAGTTCCTAAAGGAACGTTTGTGTCGTCTAAACCGGTAGATGGTACGGCTTGTCAGTTTCAAACAACGATGGATGTTGCTGTTTATCCACTTGTTTTAAATGATGTAAAAAGCACATCAGGCAGCGAGTCTACAATTATTGAATTAGATTTAGAAAATATCACAGATAGTGATTTTTCTTCCATACAGTGCGATGAATTGTCATTTTATTTATCTGGGAGTGATTACAGCGCTTTAACTTGTTATCAATGGATTTTTAATTATTTAACAAAAGTTTATATTAAATCGGAAGATGGTGTAATTAATTTACCACTGGATGTTATTTCTCCTGTTGGTTTTGATAAAGAGGAATCCTTGATTCCTTACCCTGATAATGCATTTGATGGGTATCGTCTCTTACAAGAGTTTTTCTTTTTCCCTAAAAAATTTTATTTCTTTAAGCTAAGAAAGCTGCATCTGTATTTAAGTCGATTTGATAAGAAAAAATTTAAGTTATTTTTTGAGTTTAATCGTTCTTTTCCTAAAGATCTAAAATTAACACAAGCTGATTTTTCCCTATATTGTGTTCCAATAATTAATTTATTTGAGCATGATGCTGTTCCATTAAATCTTGATGGAAAAAAAGATCTATATCCAGTGATTCCGGCAGGTTTTAATCGGGAGCATTTCGAGATCTTTGATATTAGGCGAGTTTCAGGCTCAAAGTTTTTAAAAGAGACGGGGAATAAGATTTATACTTATCCAAAATTTGAATCATTTGTTCACAGCTCTTCATCTGGCGGGAGTGGATACTATAAATCAATTATTAAAGATAATATTGAAGAAACGGGTTATGATCATTTTGTTTCTTTTGTATCTGATTCTAATAAAATTTTAGATAGTTCCAGAGAGACAATATCTATAGATTTAGATTGTACAAATCATAATTTACCAGAGTTTTTAGGGATTGGTGATATTTGTGTGCCATCACAAAATACACCGTCTTATATTGATTTTAAAAATATCACATTGCCAGTAAAAACGGTGAGAGCAGTTCTAGATGAATCGATTCATTGGAAGTTAGTTTCTAATCTTTCACTTAATTATTTATCCTTAACGAAGCTAGATGTTTTAAAGGAAATTTTGCTAACTTATGATTTTTCTGCAATGTATGATGTGCAAGCATTGAGACGAACAGAAAAACGTTTGTCTGGAATGGAGTCGATTACGACTCGTCCAATTGATAAGGTCATAAAAGGCATTGTATATAGAGGTCAAAAATCAGTACTAAGAATAGATAGCAATAATTTCCTCTGTGAAGGGGAGTTGTTTTTATTTGGTTCGATTCTTGCTGAATTTTTTAGATTATATGGCACGATAAATTCATTTCACCTTTTAGAAATTATCAATACAAGTAATAACGAGATATTTAAATGGGAACAGAAAACCTCTCTTCAAAGAGTGATCTAATTCAGTTTGGCTTTCATCAGCTCATAGAAACAATAGCTGAGGCATCGTCTATGAGCTTAGATGAATTAGAAAATACTTTAATTGAGGAATCAATATTTCGTTTCTTTAGTAATCCTAAAATTAATTTTCCTGCTGGGGATATTGAGCAAGTTGCCATTCAAGATGAAGAAGGGAAACGGATATTCCAAATTATTACTAACTTTTTGGGATTACAAGGTGCATCAGGTCCACTTCCAGGAAGTATCTTGGATGAAATTGCAGAGTCGTCGTATGATAATGAGTCTATTCAAGCTCAGTATTTAGATTTTTTTAATCATCATTTGCTCGCAATATTTCACCAAATCTGGAGAAAATATAAATATTATATACGCTTTAAACCTGATTTCTCAGATAATTATTCTCGGAACATTCTGAATATCTTAGGGTTATCTAAAGATTTTATAGGTTTTTCTCATTTAAATTGGAATAAGATTTTTTATTATATTGGTATTATACAATCGGGTATAAGAACCCCGCAGATACTAGCTGATATTATTCGACATTATTTTGATTTGGATGATGTTTTTATTGAGGAGCATGTAAGACAGCTTGTTGAAGTAGAAAATGAACAAAAAAATAAACTTGGTATGCAAAATATGATGTTAGGTAATAATTTTATTTCGGGCGATAAAGTTGAATCATTTTCAAATAAGTTTAGAGTTAATATTGATAATCTAACAATAAGTGAATTTTACCAATTTTTGCCAAATACTGAAAAGTATAAGCATCTTCAAGAATTGATTCGCTTTCTATTAAAAGATCCACTGCCTTATGATATTTCATTAGGTTTACATCCGGATACGCAATCTACCTTTATTTTGGGAAAGGATAATTCTAGTTGGCTAGGATGGACAACATTGATTAATGCGGATTCAGCAAGAACTTATCTTTTAAACCAGGTAATCATTAAAGGAGCAGTATAAATGCATAAGCTTTTATTGATGGTGACCGATGCGTTTATGCTTGAAAGAGGAACGTTGCCTTATTGCTATTTTGATTTAGCTGGCGGTTTAGTGGGTTCAGCATCAAATGTGAATTGGAAAATAGATAATTGGAAGAATGAAATTTCTGATATTGAGTTTGAAATAAAGTATTATAATGCTGACTTCTGTTTAATAGCTCATAGTAACAAGCTTTTTATTAATGGAACAACGAGTGCTCTTCCCATGGGGGGAATTATCAAATTAAATGATAATGATCTCATTTCTCTGTGTAATTATAAGATTAGAGCTAAGATTTTTACTAATGAAGCAGAGATGGTTACTTTACAAGATGAATTATCTTATTTATTAAATAAACAAACGGATAATACAATCTTAAATTTAGGACATTCTCAGCAATGTTATTATGATTTTGAGAAAGTAAGCATTAATCAAGATTTACTTGAATTAAAAGCAAATGACACGAATTTAGACCCGTTATTGGCATTAAAAGTAGATGATGAGCCTTCTTCAGAGTTAATTAATGCGATGCCTCATCAATTTGAGTCTATGGAATATAAATTTTTTAATCCTCATATTCATAGTGTTTTGGAATACTACACCCCGATGAATATTAATGAATCACCAAATGAGTTAGTGAAGACTATATCTACAATGGAATATGAGGAAGTACAGAATTCTGTATCAACTTTCAAAGATAAAGGTGATACAAAAACAAAACAAGTGGAGCCTATTTTAGATCCTCTATTTTTTATTAAATAACTAAGGAAATCTTATGAAATTAAAATCTTTATTTATGTTTACTGCTGTTGCATTAACCGTATCAGGATGCTCTTCTGATAATGGACCGAGTGTTAATCCTCGTTTAGTGAAACCATCGACATATTCACTTTCCATTTATGCAACGGATCGTGCGAACATCAACGTTTATTCTCCAAAAGATGATGCTATTGCCGTAGTAAGTGATGAAGCCACAGCAGAGTTTGAAGAGTTAGATGCTTTAAAACCTCAAGCTAAACGTCCAATGACAGCTCATGAATACAAAAAAAATGCGACAGCCAACAGTACCAATTCCGATAAGCAAATTATTGAGCAGGAAAATGGAAAGGCTGATGCTAGGGCAACCCCTGTAATGTTAAAAGTTTTCCAATTAACGGATAAGTCTCTATTTTTAAGTAGTACATATGATGATTTTCGTGGTAATGATTTCACTGAATCATTAGGTAAAACATATGTTTCAAATATTGATTTAATTATTGCACCGAATCAGTTCAGATTTGTGGATTCAGAAGAAATGAATGAAAAAACTCATTATATCGGAGTTGTAGCTCTTTTTAATGGCTATGAAAACCGCAAATGGAAAGGTATTGTACAGGTCAAGCCTAAAGGTGGGGAAAGTTATCCACTGTTAATTCGTGTGTTAGACTCTAAAGTTGAAATTTTTAAGGATAATTAATCCATGTCTTTATCGAATCGTGTTTTGTGGAAAGAAGGGCTATTCATTAGGCCTCAACATTTTCAGCAAGAAAGCCGTTTTTTAACATCGCAACTGAAGCAAGTTATTGATATCTCGGCTTATAATCTAGGTTTTGAGAAAATTGCTTTTGATCAACAGCAGCTTTCTTTTGGAAAGTTTGGCATTACTGAATGCAAAGGTGTGATGCCCGATGGAACACTTTTCGATTTACCTTTAACAGATAGTTTACCTTCTCCAATTGGTGTAACTAGCAACCTCGTCGGTGAAACAATTTATCTTTGTCTGCCGATTGTTACAAATGGAGAGGGTGAAATTAAATATTCGCCAAGTCATTCAGATTCAATGGATTTCCGAAGCGAGATTGTTTTTACTGAAGTGAAAGACTCTCATAGTGAAAGTGGAAATTATACTCAGCTTGAGTTGTTGAAAAATCAATATTTCCTAAAATCTTCATTAGATGATTTGAGTAATTATGTTTCTTTACCTATTGCAAAGATTAAGGATATTACATTAGATCATCAAGTTATATTAGATGAAGCATTTTATCCTATGTCATTGCATATTAATGCAATGCCGGCCTTCATGAAGAAATTAGCAGAGTTGTCTGATTTAATTTCGTTACGTACACAAAATATTGTGAGTAGAATAGGGCGTCCAGAACAATCTGGTGTAGCTGATGTTAATGATTTCCTTATGCTTTTAAGCCTTAATAGAGTTTCACCATTAATAAAAAGCATTGTGAAATTAGGTAAAGTACATCCTTTATCTGTTTATGAATTACTTGCTTCATTACGTAGCGAGCTGACTACTTTTGTTTTGAAAGAACGATTTTCAGAAACTTTTTATGATTATCTTCATGAAAATCCAGCGACTTCTTTAGAGCCCTTATTTAATGATATTAAGTCCTATTTAAGTATCGTGACAAATACAAAAGTTGTACCATTACCAGTTGTTGCTCGTCAATATGGAATTTATACGGCTCAGGTTAATGATGCATCACTTTATTCTACAGCTGAATTTATCATTGCTGTAAAAGCACATTTACAACCAGAATTATTAAAGAATCAGTTTATTCAACAAACTAAGATATCAAGTATCGAGCAAATCAATCAACTTGTTCATTTACAATTGCCTGGTGTTCCTGTGAGTGCTCTACCTGTAGCTCCTCGGTATTTGCCTTACCATTCTGGTTTTATGTATTTCCAATTAGATAAAACATCGCCATATTGGGAGAATTTGCTGACTTCATCTGGATTTGGTTTCCATATTACAGGAAATTATCCAGGGTTAGAGATTGAGTTTTGGGCTATTCGTGGAGATTTATCATAATGAATAATAGAGAGTTGTTGAATACATATAATTCATCAATTGATATGCCTTCAGATAGAGTTTTTATTACAAATAATGTGCCGATCATTAATGAAAAAACTGATCTTCTTTATGAGCAAGTTGGAAATGTTGATTTTGATATTGATTATGACTTTCAATTACAAACGCACTCTTACAATGCCTTAGTTGAATTAGCAAACCCGCTATTAGCAACAGCTCTTAGACTAAGAAAATTATCATCCATAGATGATATCGGAAGTTTATACACCAGAATGCAAAATGAAATCATGGCATTGAGTGAAAAAGTAAAAGAATTGAACTATGACAGTGCATTCCAGCTTTCATTCCGATATTGTGTGTGTACATTTATTGATGAAATGGTGATGGCAACTCCTTGGGGGAGCTCTTCAGTTTGGGGCCAGCGTTCTTTACTTGCTCATTTTCATAATGAAACATGGGGAGGAGAAAAGTTTTACTCTATCTTATCAAGAACGATGCTTGAACCTGAAAAATATCATGAGTTGTTAGAATTTATGTACATTTGTTTGGCTCTTGGCTTTAAAGGGCAGTATGCCCTTAGTCCACATGGGCAAGAAAATATTCAAAATATTTTAATAAAATTACAAAAAACACTGAGACCATTACGTGGGTATAATTATCAGAGAAACCAGCAAATGCATCTTTACAAAAGTGATTATACGGTAAAGAAACCATTATCATTAAATCGTGTTGCATGGGGAACATTACTTGTTTTTGTATTAATTTATTTCTTATATAGTATGCTTTTGGATTCATATTCGACTGAGATCATTAATAATGTAAATGACATTATTAATAATATGTAGTAATGAGGGATTTTGTTATGGCACCACGTTTTTCTTTTGTATGTAAAGCGATGTTTGCTTTTTTCTTATCTATGTATTCTGTGAATACTTTATCTGAAGAACGATTGGATAAAGCAGAGCAATGCGTATCGATTAAATCCAATATTAATCGTCTTGCATGTTTCGATAGAGTATTTAATACACCAGTTAGAGAGCAAATGATAGATGAACGTGCGGTCAGTAATCTTGTTCCTAAATTGGTTGGTGATATTTTTACATTAGCGAAAGTTGATGGACGGGATGCTTGGGCTGAAAATAATTTAGAACTCGCTTTATTAAGTAATGACGGCAATGCTTCGATATACGTTGCTTGTAAAGACAATATCACAAGATTCCAAATTGCATTGGATAAACCCGTTAAACATAATTTACTGAATGTTCATATTGCTAATAACGATACAAATCATACTGTCTCTAAAATTGATTGGCAGAGTGCAGAACGAGGCTATTTGTTAGATGCTGGGCGAGGACTCTATGCAATACAACAATTAAAATCAATCTTATATATTGATACGTTTTCAGTTTCTCTTCCGCAAGAAGATCGTCAGTTTATTTTCAAAAATAACGGACTAGCATCTCAAGTTGCGCCAATAAGAAAAGAATGTGGTTGGTAAAATGAAGTATCAGAGCATTTTAGATGATATTGCTGGAGAATATTTTCCCGTCGGTACACCTGATGAAGAGGGTATCGTTTTTTCTGCGCTTGATGAGCAAGTCATGAAGTTTGGTTCTTTGCAGCATGATACGATTGATTGGGAGGGGATTATTTCACATTCTCATCAGTATTTGTCTGAGTCTTGTAAAGATTATAAGGTTTTACAATATCTAGGTTATGCCTTACTTTATAAAGGATTTAAGTCTAATCTTGTTGACTTTCTATCATTGTTCTCAGAATTCAATAAGAAGTTTCTTTTTAATGCTTACCCTAAGCCTTCAACCGATAATACAATTAATCGTTTTAAAGGAAAGTTCATTACACTTATTTTTGAACGTCTTGAAAATGCAGCATCAATTAATACAGATGTAAGATTTACGGTAGTAGAAAATGAGCAGATAGACAAATTTATAGAGGTGCTTTCGCTTCAATTAAGTGAAAAACTTCCTGGTGTTGAGTCTGCTTTAGCTCGATTACGACATTTCGTAAAAGAGCGGTCAGATTTTGTTGAGAATTCTCAGACAAAAGAAGAGAATAAAGTCGCACCAGACCAAATGGCTACAGATGCACCAATCACTGCTAGCCAAGTTTCTGCTGAGAAAGTTTCTTTAAATATTCCTGACGTAAATAAATTTGAACTGACAAATGCTCGTCAATTAAAACAATTTTACTTTCAAGTTGCAGATACCACTTGTGAATTACAGCCTTCATCGATATTGGGTTACGTAAGCCGTCGATTTGGACTATGGCATAGTATTACCCAATTACCAGAGATGAATAGCCAAGGTATTACAGCCATGCAATCCGTTCCACTTGATAAAGTAAGTGATTATCGGGAGCAGGTTGTTTCGTCACCAAGTGTGGAGTTATTAAATCGTATTGAAAAAACATTAACAACGAGCCCATACTGGATTGAAGGGAGTTATTTATCTGCAAAATGTTGTCAAGCTTTAAAATTTAAAGAGGTAGCAGAAACGATAAGAAGTGTAACCGAACAATTTGTTAATAAGTTTCCTACATTTCATTTAGCAAAATTTCAAAATGGAGAACCTTTTTTGAGCGATGTCGTTTCTGATTGGCTTTCCGATAATAATAGTGTGAATGTAAGCTCTCAAGCTTCAGTACAAAATTCATTAGAGAATGACCTTGATGAGCTTTATTTGGTTGAAGGTTTTGTATCTGTTCTGAAAGAAATTGATGAACAGTTAAAATCAGTGATTGATGTTAGAACAAAACATTATTTACAATTTGAAAAAATACGTTTTTTCTTAAAAGAGGATATGTTATCGATCGCTCTTAATGAGCTGTCTGAACTAATTAATCACTGCAAAAAATACACGGTTGAAGAGTGGGATAGTACTTTTTTTACTCAAATAGAACAATTAAAAGATAAATTAATAAAGGATAATGAATGAATTATTTGAACCAATTATTAGGAATTTTTCGCCAGTTTACGCGTCCTATTTTTTCACATCTTAGAAATTCACTTCCTGTATTACTTACATTAGGTCTAATTCTTATTTTTGTCGGAATTTGGACTTATGGGACATCTTGGAGTTTTACTGGTATTTCCAATGAAAACGGCTGGGATTATGAATTAGCGAAACAAGTTGGAATGGGCAGTCGAATTATTGCCACTGTTGTTGTTTTGCTTACTTTAGCAATAATTGCTATTTTGAAACTTCAGCTCAAGAATGCTCGCTTAAACAAAGAAAAAAATGATTTAGAGAAAGAGCAAGAGGAAAAAGATATTATTCTCCCTTATATCAAGGATCAAGATGACAGCCTTGAACTGATGTCTGAAGCACTTAAAAATCATTTATCTAATAAAGATTACATTTATCAACTTCCATGGTATATGGTTCTTGGTTCAGATGAAGCTGGCAAAACAAGCTTTATTAACCGCTCTAACCAGAAATTTACTCTCACAGCCGTAGAAAGAACGTCTAAACGTTATATGCGCGAGAATTCTTTATATCAAATTGACTGGTGGGCAAGTGATGATGCGATTTTGCTTGATCCTGAAGGTGGAATGATTCAGCAGTTAGGTACGGAACGTGATCCAGAGGGTAAAATTGCAAAAGGATTATGGTCACATTTACTTGATTGGATTAATGATGTTCGCCCACAAAGACCAATTAATGGCATTATTTTAGTTGTTGATCTTCCAAAGTTAATTGCATCAAATCACAGTGATAGACAAGCATTAGCCGTTATATTACGTAACCGAATCCGTGAAGTTACCGAACAATTTGGTGCACGAGTTCCCGTCTATGTTGTTTTAAATAAAGCTGATCTTATTGAAGGTTTTGAAACATTCTACAGTGATTTGAAACAAGCTGAACGTCATAAAAATTTAGGTTTTTCTTTCACATTAAATACAGATGAACAAATCGATAATTGGACAAAAGAATTATCGGATAGCTATACTGCTTTTGTTAAAGAGATCGAAGAAATTATTTTTGATAAATTAGCTGGAACAATTTCGCAAGAAGAACGAGAATCGCTTTATATGTATGCTCGCCAATTAAGTGGTATGCAGAATATCTTGCTTCAATTTATCAGCGATATACTAGAGAGCGATCGTTTCACAACCACACCTTATGTTCGTGGTGTGTATTTTTCTTCTATCTTCCAAGAAGGCATACCGATGGATTTTTATCAAGCGGCCATTTCTAAGCAGTTTGATTTACCTCATGTTGTGCCGAGCTATTTGCCTGAACGTTCTCAAAGAACATATTTTACGCATAATTTCTTTCAAAATATTATTTATCCTGAAGCTGGACTCGTTAGCGATAACGAAAAAGAAATTCGACGCAGTAAACGTAAATTTATTTTAGGCGCTATTGCGATGGCTGTTTGTGGTATTTGTGTTTTAGCGACATGGCAAAATTACTTCTATCAAAATAAAACAACATCAGTAAAAATTCTAAAATTGACTGAAGAATTCCGTCAGATGAATATTAGCCAATCCATGGATCCAACAGGACGTAATTTATTAAAACCATTGAACATATTACGTCAGGCAACATATGGTTATGGAGACTATGAAAAGGCCTTACCTATAATTAAAGATTTTGGGTTGTACCAAGGTAAAAAAGTAGGCGGAAAAGTAAGTGAAGCCTATAAAAAATTCCTTGGGGAGCGTTTTTTACCTGAAATTGCGATGGGATTGATTGAGCAAATGGACGCTTTACCTGAAGATAGCAATGAAGGACTTGAGCTATTGCGTGTTTATCGAATGATCGACGATATGGCAAATAGAAAGGTTAAAATTCCAGAGCAGTGGATGACGAAATATCTGCAAAAAAATTATCCTAAGAATCCTGATATTCAGCGTCAGCTTATGGCTCATTTTAGTTATGCAATGGAACATGTAGATCCAGATCTCAGCATGTTTGATAAGAAAATTGCAGATAAACAACAGGAATACAGCAAATTACCATTGGCAGATCGTGTTTACCAAAACTTTAAAATTTTGGCAAATACAGAACTGCAGCCGGCCACTGATTTGAAAGCTGAAATTGGACAAACTTTTACCACTATATTTAAAACCGATTTTACAACTGAAGATCCTAAAACATTTTTTAGAGATAAAAATATTAGTTGGTATGGTACATTAATTAGTCCACTATTTACCGATTGGGCATATAAAGATTTTTATGATCCTAAAGCTCAAGATTTATTGCAGCTTGCTGCAATAGATGCTTGGGTACTTGGTAAGCAGCAAACGACAAATTATTCAAAAGAAGAGCTAGCTAATTTATCTGAAGAAATCCGAGAACGTTACATCGCGGATTACATTCAGACATGGCAAGATGCATTAAATAATTTAGAAATTATTCATTTTGTTGATTTGCGTCATGCGGTAGATGTATTAGATGCTTTAACCAGTAATGAAAAACCATTACAAAAAATGATTAATTTAATTGATAAGAACAGTGATATTTATCCAAGTTTATCGGGAATTAATGCTGAAAACCGTAATGAAAATACAAATGTAGCAACAGCAAATCAAATGGCATCATTGCAAATTGCACAACACTTTGCCCCTTTAGTTAATGAGGTAAAAGCAGCGTCAGATGCAGGACAGCCACATATGGATACGGTAATGAAAAAATTGTCTGAGTTAAAATTCTATATGCAGACAATTCAGAAATCACCGGAACCATCTCAAACTGCATTGAAAGCAATTATGGCAGAGCTTAATTTAGAACGAACAAATCCAACTGTTGATTTAAAACGTTTAGCGAATGAAATGGCTGAACCACTTTCAACTCAATTAAACAAAGTAGCAGATGAGGCTTGGACACTCGAACTAAAAACAGCATTAAGTGAAATTAATACACTATGGAATCGTAATGTATATGGTTTCTATAAGAGTAGAATCGCAAATCGTTACCCATTAAATCGTAAGGCGAGCGAAAATATCTCATTGGATGATTTCCGTGAGTTCTTTGGACCAAACGGGCGTGTACAGCGTTTTTACAATGATTATTTAAAATTCTTCCTAGAAGACAATGCGGAACTTTCTGTAGTGAATGGCGAAAGTGTGATTTCATCATCATTTTTAGCTGCACTTCAGGATTTACAAAATATTCAACGAAATTATTTTGATGCTTCAGGTAATGTGAATATTTCTTTCAGCTTAAAACCGTTGGGGCTTTCTGGTAAGTTCACGGCATCTACATTTAATATTGATGGGCAGTTGCTGAAATATAGCCATGAGGTGCCATCTGCAAGTCGTTTAATTTGGCCGAATACGACCCGCCAAGATGTAGAAACAAGTTTAACACTCGTTACATCAACTGGAGAAACATCAACTCTTCGTCGTACAGGTGAATGGTCATTATTCCGAGTGCTAGATCAAGCAGCGAAGAAGGCGAATGGACAATCAGTTGATCTCTCATTTAAATTAAATGGCGGTGCGATCAATTATAGATTAACGGTAGAAAATGGCACAAATCCGTTCTTTGGTGGCGTGTTAAGCAACTTTAGATTACCATCAAAATTACTTGATCCAGAAAAAGAAGGTAAAAGCTCTTTAGAACCAATGGAAATTTATGAAGAAGAAGTGAAATTTCCAGAAAATAATTAATTTAAGTACAAGGGAAATATAATATTTCCCTTTCTTATAGAAAATAAAAAGCTAAATAGAAATCTATTTAGCTTTTTCATTAAGTAGATACAATTAAACTTGTGGTCTACGCCAGTCATCAGAACCTGATGTGCCAGCAATAGTGTGATCCCAGTTAATTTTACGGTAGCTCATACTTACTTCTAATAATTGAGTGTATGGTGCGTTGCTTGGATCTTGCGCATTTGGCATTACTAAGTTCATATCAACGATTACTGCGTCTTCTAATACAGTAGAGAAGAACTCTTCTTGGCGACCATCAATAGAGGTACGGAACCAAGTTACTTGAACTTTTGGTAACATTTCACCGGAAGCTAATGCGTTATACATCAAAGGCACTGCTTTGTTTAAAGAGCAAGTAAATTTGAATGCTTTGTGAACGCGTTGACCAGATGGTTGACCAGATTGTGGATCAGTTGGAACAGTAACGATATGGCTAATCGCTTGTGCCATGATCTCATCTTCATGACCTTCAACATAAACATTACCGACTGAATCTTCGGTAAATGCACCTGCTGTAATTTTTCCTTGATTACTACCTTCAATGGAAATAAATGCTGGTGTAGGCATAAAATTCTCCTAATGACTTTAAAGATGAATATATTTATTGTCTTTACAGACAAGCATAACTATATCAAATTATAAACGATTTAACATTAAATTTTAGATGAAATAAGTAAATTTTTTAAATGGTTAGAGTATTTAAATCCCATGATATTTAAGGGGGTAAATAAACTCTACTTTAAAGTAAGGTTAATTGTTTACATGTTTTAAAAACATTTCAATTCTCCACCGCACTTTTATTAATCTTATAACTAAAACCTTGCTAACCACTTAAAGCTGGCGATTTTTCGGTTTCCTCCCAGTCATCGTTGACTTCGTTAATTAAACCTTCTGAGGCAAGTTGTTCATTAAGTTCTAGTTGTTCTTTGACTGCTTTATCATAACGTTGCATTTGTTGTTTGTAAGAAAGCGTATTCCAAAAAGCTTTTTGTTCCGCGATGGCACGGTCGATTTTCTTCCGGCTGGAAATCGGAAAACGAATAAAACTGAAGCTGTTACAAAAAGCAATAGAAGGACGAAGCCATGGGGTGCGATAAAACCTACCGATATGTTTTAAAAACTCAGGATTTTCTTGAGTAAAAAACTCAGGATTTTCTTGAGTAAAAAACTCTCGCATGGCTTTAATCAGGTGCATATTATGCAGAGGATTCGGCAGGGGATAACAACCTAAAAGCTCGGCTTCTGTGTATTTCCCTTCCACCACAAGCCCTGTCATCAACAACGAAAAGTGTTTGCGGCTACCGAACATATAAAAACTAAAGCGGTTATATTTCATCCCCATTAGCGGATCGCCTTTATCCGGTACTGGCATTACAAAAATTTTATGAAAGGCTTGCATATAAATGACCCGCTCTTTACGGTTAAGTCGAATTGAGCGGTGGCGAGGATAGAAAAAGAGTACAAATACCAAAAAGATTGGAATTAGCTCAAAGTAAAATACATGTGTTCGCCAAAAATGATTTTCTATATATGGTTTTCTGTATTCTTTATAGCTTTCTATTTTTTCATCTGGAAAATTTTTAATAAATTCAGGAGTGCTTCTAATCTTTATATGTTCTTCATATAAAGGTTTAATTTTTATATCTGGATTAATAGCCCAAATATAATCATTTTTGATTCCTTCTAATATTTCTGATAAGGGAGTTTCTTTGTGTTGGTAATCTAAAAATGCAATTACAGAGAAAATGCCAATAATAAGAGTTCTGAAAAAAACACGTAAATAGCCATCAAAAGTTGAGTTTTTGATTTCAATTTCGTCCTCATTGACTTTGCGTATTGAAAAGCCGAGATCATGGAAAATTTTATTTCGATTCATCATTTTCCTTATTATTTCTGAATCTGATTTTTTGGCATTTAGTATACCTTACAGGATGCTTTCTATTCTAATTTTCACAAAAAATAAAAGTGCGGTTGATTTTCTAAGCGTTTTAAAACGTTGAAAAATTTTACCGCACTTTTCTAACTTATCTTATGGCGAGTGATTATCTAAGCCTTTGATGGTAAGTTCTTCATTAATGATTTTTTGTTCTTCAGCTATATCCTTAAACCATTTTTGTTTTTGATTATTCGTTTTTTTATTCCATTCTGCGAGGGCTTGTTCAATAGCCGCATCAGCTTTACCTCGGTTAAACGGTACGGGAATGGCGAGAGCATTGCAAAATGGGATGGTGATAATATAGTGCCACACACTAAAACGGGGTTTAATGTGTTTTAAAAATTCAGGGTTATCTTCTGTGAGATAAGCCCGAATGGTGTTTAAAATATCAATGCTTTGCTTGGAAGTCACCGACGGATACACACCCAAATAATGACGGGAGGGAAGCATATTTTTTTCTTCCCGAATGGCCATCACAAAAGAGTATAAACTTTCTCCTCCCAAAGGATGTGGTCCATAACAGGAATAGACTACGCCGCCCAGTGGGTCACCTTCCTTCGGCACAAAGGCGACGCGATAGGTGCCGTTTAAAATTGGTGCATAAATAATCCGTTTTTTACGGTTTACTCGGATTCCACGCGGGCGCGGCAGACAGAATAAAAATAGCAGGAATGCCATCCAAATTGGGTGGAAATAAGCTCTAACTCTTTCAGTAGTTCTTCTTTCGATGTAAGTAATTCTATATTCGTTATAAGGAAGCAGCTTATTATTAGGAAACATTCTTCTGAACTCTGGATCATTATGAGTTCTCTTACTTTCTTCGTATATAGGGTAAATTTTTTTATCAGGATTAAATGCCCAAACAAAATCTTCCTTTATTGCAGCGATTTCATAGGAAAAAGGCGGTTGTTTATATTTGGCATTTTGATACCAACTCATGCAAAAAATACCAATAAATAAGAGCCGAATAAATCCACGAGTATAACCGTCAAAAAAAGAATTGCGGATTTCGATTTCGTCTTCATTGATTTTTCGGATTGAAAAACGTAGTTGTTTACACATTTTTTCTTTTTTACTTCATGAATCTCAAATAAAAGTGCGGTTGATTATTTAAGCGTTTTAAAACGTTGAAAGATTTTACCGCACTTTTCTAACTTATCTTATAGCATGTTATTATCTAAGCCTTTGATGATAAGTTCTTCATTAATGATTTTCTGTTCTTCTGCTATATCCTTAAACCATTTTTGTTTTTGATTATTCGTTTTTTTATTCCATTCTGCGAGGGCTTGTTCAATAGCCGAATCAGCTTTACCTCGGTTAAACGGCACGGGAAGGGCAAAAGCGTTGCAAAACGGGATAGTGGCGATGTAATGCCATACGCTAAAACGGCGCTTGATGTGTTTTAAAAATTCAGGGTTATCTTCTGTAAGATAAGCGCGAATGGCGTTTAAAATATCAATGCTCTGCTTGGAAGTCACCGACGGATACACACCCAAATAATGATGAGAGGGAAGCATGTTCTTCTCTTCCCGAATGGCCATCACAAAAGAGTATAAACTTTCCCCGCCCAAAGGATGTGGTCCATAACAGGAATAGACTACGCCGCCCAGTGGGTCACCTTCCTTCGGCACAAAGGCGACGCGATAGGTGCCGTTTAAAATTGGTGCATAAATAATCCGTTTTTTACGGTTTACTCGGATTCCACGCGGGCGTGGCAGACAGAATAAAAATAGCAGAAATGTCATCCAAATTGGGTGAAAGAAAAATCGGATTCTGTTCCATTTGTGCTTTTCAATGTAGTAATCCATATATTCTTCATATGTTTCTATTTTTTCATTTGGATAATTATTTTTCGTTTCTGGTTTAGTAATCCATTTATAATAATCTTCATATAACGGTTTTACTTTTTCTTCTGGATAAATAGTCCAAATAATATCTTCTTTTATTGCAGCGATTTCATAGGAAAAAGGCGGTTGTTTATATTTGGCATTTTGGTACCAACTCATACAAAAAATACCGATAAATAAGAGCCGAATAAATCCACGAGTATAACCGTCAAAAAAAGAATTGCGGATTTCGATTTCGTCTTCTCCACATTGACGGATGGAATATTTTAAAGATTTGTATGCTTTATTTTGATTCATATTGCACTCACTTCATTGGAATGGTGGTTAAGTCAGAACTGATTTTGTTGCCAGAGCCTTGATAATCGGCAAGGTACACTTTTAGGCGAATACTTTTTACCGAACTCGGATCAATTGTCTCCATTTTGGCCTTTTCTTTACGGGTGCCGGTAATCTCCCAAGAGATACCTTTCCAAGGGCTTGGGAAATAGATCACCGCTTTGCCGTTTTCAATAAAAACGATACGTTCTGGTTGTTGGGTCGATGAATAATGTGCATATTCCGTCATTACTGTGATTTGCGAATCCACCTGTATGGATTTCGCCATTGCATTATTGTTAATGGAAGGGTGTTCAACCAACACAGCATTCGGCGATTCATATTTTGAAAGTTTGATAGTTTCTTTAAAGGCAAAATAACGTTGTAGTTCGATTTCATAATAATGAAATATTTTTGTTGATTCCTGAGATAAAGTTACCGCTTGGGTTGTTTCAATATACTGAAATTTACTTTCATCAAATTGTGCACGAAATGACTTTTTACGTTCAAATTCCCACTCATATCCCCTAATTGGATTGCCCCAATAATTAGGGCTTTCCCCCCAAAAACTATTCTCCATCCAGCTGTCCATATCCTCTTTTGAAAAGGCGCCAAGGATCACACCGATCACCACTGCTGCACCACCGATCCAAAGACCAACTGTTGCGGCTGTAGCTATTCCAGAGGCCATTAAGGCGTTTTCAGCCAATAGTCCAAGTACACCATAAGAGCTTGAGAAGATTACCCCTCCAAATCCACGTAACATTGCTGCATTTTGACCTAAAACATCATTTTTATAGCGTGCTTCATACCAGTTACCATATTCGACCAAAGTGTTTAAAAATACTAAGGCTGTATTGGCACTCACCAAGCTACTTGTGATTTGTCTTAACATTGGTGCATCTGATAAGCTAGTAATTTTAAAATTTGTTAGCTTTAAATTTTGTTTATGGGGATGTGTCGCAATACCCGGATTCACTAATTTAGGTGTAATGTCTTTTCTACTTTTATCTATTTTAGCCTTAAAATTGTCTAAAATTGGAGTTGATTTAGAGCCAGCAAGGGCGAGAGCTGCAGCTAAGAATGGATCATTTGCTATCTGTCCTGCTTTGGTTCGATATTGTTGTGTATTAAAGAAACCCAGAAAAACTTCAAATGTTTGCAATAAAATCAACCCATTTCCTACATTAAAGTGAGCATATTCATTTGGTAGCGAATTCTTCCATGTTATATTATTGACGACATCTCCTTTTATTCGTTTAGATGAGGCAATAAATTGATCTGTATGAGTATATCGTTTTGCTAAAGGATTGACCTCATAGACTCGTTTCCAATGAACAAGATGCCCTCCTTTTCCGACCTTTGTTAGGTTATTTGGATTAGCTAAAGCACTATGTTTAGTGATTAATACATCAACTACTAAATCATAGGCTGCAATAGAAAATACAGTTCTTTTGGCTAAAGCTTCTAATACTTCTAGCGATTTACCAAATAATTTAACGATATTTTGTAGTAGCTGAACTGTGTCGTTGCTTACCAGTGGTTTAATTGGATTTAGCTCTTCCCCTAGTGACTTTCCTAATGCCGTAACACAAGCGTTAAAGCCGTAGGAAGAAACATCGAGCCCCCATAATAATCCATGAGTGAAGAGACAAAAAGCATTGGCAATATAGGCACTAGTCTCATCTTCTTTATCTAAAAGCGAAAATAGTGATTCAAATCGCCGATAGTTTGTATTGATTAATTTTATATGAGTTTCTGCGACATGTTTAAAATGTATCCCATATAATCCAGGAAGATTGGCCATCTTATGAATAGCATTTTCACCTGGGATATCTTCTAGTTTTAATTCTCTTATTAAAGATGAAAATATATCGTTATGGCTGTCTTTCTTTAAGTGAATTGGTGCAACTTTAGTATACTCTTTATATGATTGTGCTAAAGTGATTTCCTTGGCAACTGGAAGAGGCATCGGTTTTTTATAGATTCGTTCCCATTCTTTTGGGAAATCAGTATACCAAGGGTTTTTGTTTCCAATTACATCTTGAACTGCTTTTGAAAGCTCCTTTTGTTGGTTAAAATTATATAAAATTTTTGCTTGCGCATGAGAATGGATAAACGTCGCCGTTCTGATGGCATATTCATATTTGGCTAGAATCTCCTCTCGTTTTTTATCTAAATAACCGTGATAGCAAGCCAAGTCTCGTATAGTTCCAATAGAGTCTTCTAATGCGACGATTATACCTTTACCATTTGTGATTCTGTTTGCTACTGTTTGTGAATTTTTTAATCGTCCTATTGGAGTATAACGATAATGGTTCGAGGTTTGATTATTTATATCGAGGTCTTTTAATGAGAAATCCGCAACGATGTCAGTCAACTTCTGAAGGTCGGCAGTTGCTCCTGAGGGAGCCTGGATATTGATTTTTCTCATCCATATGTCTCTACTTTTTTGGGATTGTTCAATCTCTTTTAAGAGCCTATGTGGTAATTCAAAATCAGAATACATGATATAGGCGGTAGAAATAGCCGGATTGAGTTCAATGCAGTCCCTCAGCATTGCTTTTCCCTTTACTGCTACAGTTTTTATCGTCGCTTTAGCAAGAGAGTCTTTAGTTGGAGGCTCTTGCTCCGAAGAAATGTCATCTTGCGCCGAAGAGCTACCATCTTGCGCCGAAGAGCTACCATCTTGCGTTGAAGAAATGCCATCTTGTGTTGAAGAAATACTGTTTTGATGATTAGTCTCATCATCTTCATCTATATCTACTTTTGAGGCTTGTTTTTCTTTCTCCAAATTAAAACTTACCAGATTCCATCGTCTAAAACCTTGTTTTTCATTATTACTAATATAGCTGTAGATGTACCACGCTTGGTTATTGTCGGCTTCACCAGAAATTGGAAAAGATTCAGATTCTGCCTTGGTTGCTAAAATATAAACATAACCAGGACGTAAACGACGTAGTGCATAATCGTCCCCAGCATAGGGGACCCCTTCAGGCAAAACAGGGACTTTTCCTTCTTGAATATTTTGAAAGGCACTATCTTTTAAAGTTAGTCTTGTTGGATAAACACGAATACATTTCTGACACGGGGCTATGACTCCGTCTGCCACTTTGGCTGTCGGTTTTTTATATTGTTTTTTTTCAGACATGGTTGATTACTCTAATTTTTATTCTATATTTAACAATGAACACAATTTTACAGCTCGTTCTAAGGGCGATGTATTTTCTTTTGTAACCTGTTCTTCCAATTTAATAAAATCTATACCATTTTGGACCGCACTTTGCTTAGCTAGAGCATACTGCAATATTGAAATTTCATAAGTGTAACCCTTTTTATAGCCTTCTTCCAAGTTTTGGCATAATTCATGTTTATTTTTTTCCGAGTAGAGTTGTGGATATTCCTGTAGGGCATACTCCATTAAATTTTCTCTTGTTTCTAACCACTTACTCTTTTTAAATCCTTTTATTTCAAAATCAGTTAGGATAATGGGAATGTTTCTAGTGTCTTCTGGTAATGCTTTAATTTGATAATAATAAAAACTGTCTCCAATGCCAGAGCCAAAAGCATGAATAATGCGCTTTTCATAACCAAAAAACTTATTAAGTTTTTCGGGGCTGGTGGCGATAACATCTAGATAATTACGTAATACTTTTGGGTCATAAAAACGGAAGAAAAACCACTTTCCATTTTCGTCTTTCATTACTGGAAAGTGGCGAAGATGGTGTAATACAGTATCAAAATCATAACGGGAGTGGATAAAAATGCCTAACTCTTCGTGCCAATTGAATCTTGTCATTGCACCTTCATCACTAAACAAGCCCATTAATTCGCTCTCAGCTTTATAGTCTGGGTAAGGGATAACTTCGACTAAATAAGGGCCTATTTCTTTGGTGATTTCCGCAAACTCGCCTTGGAATAGGTTTTCAATCCTACAGTGAAAGCTTTCTGGTTCTAAAAGTTTATGTTTATTCGCGTCTAAGATGAAATAACATTTTAATTCCGGTAATGGTTCACCAAACAGTGCGATATCTTTTTTTAGTGTGTTTTCATCCCAAACGGGCAAGGGGAAAACTGGTTCCTGGTGATTTTCAGACCAACCAAGTTGAGTCATATCGGGCGGAATCGGTGTGTTAGGGAAGAGCAGCTTAAAAATCTCATCAGGTGCAAAGATTTGCGGGTGGCGCCCAAACTGTCTATCTAGCAATTCCACATTGTTGATTTGATGACAAAGTAAGTAATTAGTCTCACTAGCAAAGTTTTCTTTTGGTTTATCCCCAACTAATTCTACTACCCGTACTTCACCTTCCTTCAATCCATTAGCTTGATACGCAAGCCACATTTGCCCATGTCGTTGAAAAAAGATTTCAGCTTTCAGAGGGGCTAATTGATATTGATAATGCGTTTGTTCTGAGTTAAAGGTGGTTTTTACAAGCTGTTCAAATGTTTCTCGGCTATCGACAAAAGCCAATAATGCGACAAATTTATCCGTACTTGGAGATTCTTGTAAGTATGCAGTGGAAATCCAAAGGGATATAGACATAATGTTCCTTTTAAAATGATTGAAGAGGCCAAATGCCTTCTGAAATCATAGCAATAACTGCTGTGCAGTTCAAATCTAAAGGTTGAAATATAAACCTCAAGAAAATAACTTAAAAGATGACCGCACTTTATGAATGAAAGCCAAAGTGCGGTCAAATTTTTAGATGTTTTGTATCATAAATTACGCAATCTCAACTTGGTATTCACCATTCTCAAAATTGATCGTGATATTTGACATTTTCTCACCACTAGCGATGCGTTGAAGTAATGCTAAGGAAAGAGGTGGTAAAAGTTGCCCTTCAAGAATCGCATCGACCAAACGCGCACCATTTGTATCGGCTTCGCATTGTTGCTCAATATGTTTAAGAATATTTTCTGCGATAGTAACAGTCGCTTTATAACGCTCAGCGATTAATTTCTCTAATTTCGCTAATTTTGCTTTTACAATGCGTTGCATTACATCGGTGGTTAAATAGTGATATTGCACAATTTGCATACGGGCAAGCAATGCCGGTTTGAAGAATGTGAGAAGCGAACGACGTAATTCTTCATCACTTTTCACGGCAAACTGATCATTTGCAGCATCAAAACCACAGTTTGAGGTGAGCATAAAGAGAATATTTTTACAGTCAATTAAACGCCCTTCCCCATCTGCAAGTTCGCCTTTATCAAAAGCTTGATAGAACAAGTTAAGCACATCTGGATGGGCTTTTTCTACTTCATCTAATAGCACGATAGAATAAGGTTTTTGGCGAATAGCTTCAGTTAGTAAACCACCTTCACCATAGCCCACATAACCTGGAGGCGAACCAATTAAACGTGAAACAGTATGTTTTTCTTGGTATTCAGACATATTAATGGTAGTCAGGAATTGTTTGCCACCAAAGATATGTTCGGCAATTTGAATTGCTGTTTCAGTTTTACCCACACCACTTGGTCCAACAAGTAATAATGCGCCCAATGGTGTGCCGGCACGGCGTAAATCCGCCATAGCAGTAAGCAAGTTTTTGTGAATTTGCTCAATGGCTTGAGATTGACCTTTAATGTTGTCGTTAAGAATATCAGGAAGCTCAGTGAGTTTTGTAAGTTCATCACCTGTCATGCTATTTACAGGAATACCTGTCAAATCAGCAATTACCGCAGTAATTTGTTTGCTTCCCACTTCAGCATGAATTAAACATTCTTCAGGTTTGATTGCTTCATATTCCGCTTTTTTCGCTTGTAATTGTGCGATCAATTCTTGACGTTCTTCTTCGGTATATTCTGTTTCAGAATCAGAGAGCTTGGTTCGTAAGGATAAAATTTCTTCCACTAATGCTTTTTGAGATTCAAATCGAGAAGAAAGCACATTTTTTTCTTCGGCTAATTCAGTGAGTTGATTTTCTAGTTTTGTTTTCACTGTATTATCAACTGTTTCACCTAGCTGATAATCACGATCAAATTCAGCAATGGCAACATTGATTTCATGGATCTTATTATCTAAGTAGCTTAAGCGTTTTGGTGGCGTGTCTTTTGCTGTAGAAACGCGAGCGCAAGCCGTGTCTAAAATATCGATGGCTTTATCCGGTAGCTTTTTCGCCGCAATATAACGCGCAGATAACTTTGTTACTGTTTCAAGTGCTTCACCTGTGATATAAACACCATGCGCTTTTTCGTAGAGTGGTTTTAAACCACGTAGAATAACAATACTTTCTTCAATAGATGGTTCGTCCACTTTCACTAATTGGAAGCGACGGGATAGCGCAGGGTCACGTTCTACATATTTTTTATATTCAGACCAAGTCGTCGCTGCAATTGTGCGAAGCTCACCTCGAGCAAGAGCCGGTTTTAAAAGGTTGGCTGCATCGTTGTCACCTTCGCTGCCACCCGCACCAATAAGTGTATGGGCTTCATCAATAAAAAGAACAATTGGCGTTGTGCTATTTTTTACAAAATCAATCACCGATTTTAAGCGTTTTTCAAATTCCCCTTTGATTGATGCGCCAGATTGTAAAGCGGCAAGATCTAGGCTCCAAAGTTCAACATTTTGTAAATGTGGAGGAACTTGTTTATTGACGATGCGTAATGCTAATCCTTCAATTAATGCACTTTTACCGACACCCGCATCACCAACTACAATCGGATTGTTTTTTCTTCTGCGTGAAAGAATATCGATCATCAGATCAATTTCTTTGTCACGAGCGAGAACGGGATCAATATTACCTGCAGAGGCTTTGGCGGTTAAATTTTCAGCAAAACGTGCTAAATCAGATTGGTCTGTATGTACGGCTGAAGGTGTAGCAGTATTTTCTTGTGTGGTTTGTGATTCAGCGGAGCCTTTAGCAAATACCAGTAAAGATTGGCGTAATGTTTCTTTGTTAATTTGATTTAAGTAGCTCGCAACAGCAGTTGGCAAATAGCGCGATGCATTCAATACCAATGCTAAGAAAATGCTTGCACTGCGAATTTGTGTTTGTTCAAATTCAAGTGATCCGAGTAACCATGCCTCTTGCAACATTTCAATCAATAACGGCGAGAAGCTTGGTACAGAGTCAATATTGGTGTGAGATGTTTGCGTTTTGCTGAGTAAAAGTGCGGTCAATTCTTCGTGAGAAATGTTAAGTTTATTTAAAATAAAGCGAACGTCTGAGAATGGATTTTCCAATGATTTGAGTAATAAATGGGCTGGAAGCACTTCCGATTCACCACAACTAATTGCATAAGCGGCAGATTCTTCTAACATTAATTTAGAAACGTCATTTAATGCACCTAATGTCGCGGCTAAGTTAATTTTGATCATTATTTGAGATCCTTATGTTTAATAAAGCATTTGAAAGATAAATAAACTTAGGTATTTTATTTTTTTATATAGAAATTTACTACAACTATTTTTACTATTTAGAAATAGATGAAATTACATTATACTAAGCGATATTTTACGCGTTAAACAAAGGACAATCATGGCTGTTCAATCTGACTACCGTTACACCCTTGATGCCGGTGAAAAACATACTTTTGATGTGATTAGTTTTAAGCTGACTGAAGGGCTTTCAGAACCATTTCGGTTAGAGCTTATGTTATCAAGTTTTGATCCGAATATTTCATTTTCAGCATTAATGGATCAATCCGTGACCTTTACTTTTTGGCAAGGAGAACAACCGGTTCGTTATTTGAATGGGATTGTGACCAGTTTCGGTTTGGGGAAAACAGGGTTTGTCCGTACGCATTATCAAATGGTGGTGGAGCCGGCTCTCGCGCGAGCAGCATTTCAATCTGATAGCCGAATCTTCCAGCATCAAAACAGCGAAAAAATCATCCGCACTTTATTGCAAAAAAATCGCGTAGAAAAGGTTTCCTTTGAGCCTTTACCTTCAGATTGGGAGCGTGAATATTGTGTGCAATATCGCGAAACCGATTTGGCCTTTATTGAACGCTTGGCGGCGGAAGAAGGCTGGTATTATTATTTTGACCATCGAGCAGACAGCCATGAGTTGCGTTTTGGTCATCAAAGTATCGCTTCTCCGATTCTTGGCACATTGACCTATAATGCGAAGCCCGCAGGGGATCGTTCATTTGCTTGCCTTTGGCGATTCGACTATTGCCGTAAGGTGACGACAACTAGCCAAACCTTACGAGATTACACCTTTTTAAATCCGAATTACAACCTCGAACATCAACATCATTCACAGGCATCTGGGATTACTGATAGTGATACGTCTAAAAGTGCGGTCAATTCTGCGACAGTTTATGAAAAATATGACTATCCGGGACGATATAAGAAAGATGAACAAGGCAATCCGTTCAGTCTTTATCGTTTAGAATCAGAACTGGCACTTTCTGAAACGGCGAATGCTGTGGGCGATGATATGCGTGTCGTACCGGGTTGTGGTTTTACTTTAGAAGGGCATGCCAATTCAGCCTTCAATCAAGATTGGTTGGTGGTGCGTGTAGAGCACTTCGGTAAACAAACAGGCGCTTTAGATGAAGAAGCGGGAGAAGAAGGCAACCGCTATGAAAACACACTTTTCCTGATTCCACACAACAAGCCTTGGCGCAGTCCATTAAAACCTCGCCCGATTATTCGTGGTACACAAGTTGCCCATGTTACAGGCCCCGAAGGGGAAGAAATCTATTGTGATGAATGGGGAAGAGTAAAACTGCAATTTCCTTGGGATAGATTAGGCAACTTTGATGAGCACAGCTCTTGTTGGGTGCGCGTGGTGCAAGGTTGGGCGGGCGCACAATACGGTAATATGATGATTCCGCGAATTGGCCATGAAGTGTTGGTGAAATTCCTCAATGGTGACCCGGACCAACCGATTGTGGTAGGGCGTACCTATCACAGTACCACAGAGCCCCCTTACGAGCTTCCCAAACACAAAACCCGCATGACGATAAAATCCAAAACCCATAAAGGCAATGGTTTTAACGAATTGCGTTTTGAAGATGAAATGGGTCGTGAAGAAGTCTTTATTCATGCAGAGAAAGACCTTAATCATATTGTGAAACATGATGAAACGACTCAAGTGGGGCATGACCGCACGGAGCAAGTTGGCTGTAATGAAACAATCCATATAGGCAATGACCGAATGGAAAGGGTTGGACAAGATGAAGACCTGACTATCAATCGAGACCAAATACGCAGTATTGGACGTAATCGAATCACGAAAATAGAAAAAGACGATATTCTGAATGTGAATAATAACCGTCGAGTCAATGTCCATGCTGATAGCCTTATCAAAGTCGGACAGGATTTAACTATTGAAATTGCCCAAAATGGCAGCTGGGTTGCGGGTGAGCTTTTTGAACAAGTTTGTGAACAGTTTGATTTAGAAGGTTATGACGAAGTTCATATTCAAGGCCCTGCCGGTGAAATCGTGTTAAACCAAGAAGGGATTACATTGATTGGGAATGTGTATGTTGAGGGACCACTTACGGAAGATGCGGGAGCAGCTGATGGGGTGAGTCCGTTTGAAACAACAGTAAATGATTCGATTACACCAAATACTTATTATTCAACAAGATTAGATGTTTATGATGTTTATGGACGTTGTAATGAGAAAAAAGTGCCTTACACTATTTTGGATAGTCAAGGAGAGGTTATTACAGATGGAGTATTAGATGAGGATGGTCGAACAGCACGAGTGTATCGAGAATTTGAAGAACAATTAACGGTATTTATTGGTAAAGCCAAAATTGAAAGTTAATGATATATAAACATATAAGTAAAGTAGAGAAAATATATGGTACAGCAAGCATTATATAGCATTGAAATTTTAGATACTGAAAGACAATCAATGCCCTATTGTTATTTTGAACTTTATATTAATGGTAATTTAATTACGAAGTTACCATCAAGAGCAGATAGCAATGGAAAGGTTTGGTTTGATAGAGAATTAGTTGAATCATCTTTAGGTGACCATAAAGAGTTAGAGCTTGTCTTTTGGAATGAGAAATACCCTAAAACGCAACATTCTACAACAGATAAATTTATTTGGCCTGAAGGAAAAACTTCAATCAAGGTTTTGATGCCTGATACTTATACGATCAATACAAGAGCACTAGATAATGAAAATAATGAAGAACAGGAGTATAAGAGAGCTTATTATCTCGTAAGAAAAGGAGATACTTGGAGTAAGCTTGAGATTGAGCTGGGAGTAAGTACTGTAGAAGCTTTGATGCTACATAACCGTATGAAGTATAGTGATAAGTTAGTTGAGGGTGCAAAACTTTATTATCCTTTGGGATTTCGGACAAGAAATGATGCATCTCGTTCACTATCTAAGAAGACTGGGGCTGGTGATAAAAAAGTATCTGAATCTTCACAACCGAAAAAAGAAATAGATAAAAAGAAAGAGCAGCCTAAAAAAGATAAGAAACCGGAGAAAAAAATAGAACAAAAGCAGGAGCAAGAGTCGTCTTTAGAAAAAGAAAATAGTAAAAAGGATAACAAAAAGAACAGTACTGTAGAGCAGAGAAGTGCTGCTAACGGTAAGCCGGAGGATATTGCTCATGTAAAGGGTGAGTGTTTTTGCTATAGAGATTTTTCAGTTGAAGAATTTAAAAATATTATTTTAGAGATGAGAGCATTCTCTAAGAATAGCTTCAAAGATTTATTTTACAAAAAAAATTGTCCATTATCTGAGGAGGATAAAACTTTTGAGAGGTTGACCGAGGAAATAAATAAATCGTTTAAAGAGTGGGAAATCAATACATGCATGAGAAAAATTCAATTCTTAGCTCAATGCTATCACGAGAGTGCTTTTTTTTCTACCACATTAGAGTTTGCTAGTGGTGAGTATTATAATCCCCCAAATCCTCAAAAAGCTACTATAAAAACTCATCCAGAGGCTATACAACATGGACATACAAAAGAAGGTGATGGTCCAAGATATAAAGGGCGAGGAATTATTCAACAAACATGGAGAGACACTCAAATATCCTATTATAAGAGTGTAGTAAAACGTTTTCCTAACTATTTTCTGAATAAGGAAATAAATGAAGCAGATGTAGAGAAAGAGCTATTTAATAGAAGACCTATATATAAGGAAGTATATTATGATGGTTCTGGACAAAAAAAAGAATACCAATGTGATTATGCTGCCTTAATAGCTAGGGATTTGTTTCTATCTTGTGATTCTGCTGGATGGTTTTGGGGAGAGTATAAATTGAGACAAAAGAAAACGCTTAATTATTTCTCTGACTTTGGGATTTATGGAAATGGAACTATTACATGGATGGTGCATGGTGGGGGAAACACTATTGCTACTAGATTAAAGCTTTATCGTCATTTACGGGACAATGTGTTTGATTATTCTAATAAATGCATTAATAAAATAAAATTGAATAAGAAAGATGAACTTTTAAACAAAGATATTTTGAAGCAAAAAGGATATTGGGGGGAGATTTCTGATGAAGAGTATTAGTTTTTATTTATCTGTTTTAAGTCTATTTTTTTTTCCACATTATGTATGGGGTAGCTATTTTATTAAGGATGGAGCTCTTTTCTTTAAAGAGGGAAAGAATGCATATTTAAAATTAGATATAGATAAACCTTCGGATAATGATATTGTGGAGCTAAAAATAGGAGATGCTAATAATAAAGTAGATGTTTATGATTATAGTTCATCTAATTCGTCTTATTCAGTTTCTACAATAAGATATGATCATGATAGAAAGAAATTTATCCAAGAGAGACTTGAGTATGTTAATAATTGTTCCTACTGCAGTGATTTAAAAACGGAGTATTGTTCTGTCAATAAAGTTGTAGATGTATCCAAAATAGATTTTTATGACAAGGGAAATAAAGCAATTTGCTATTCGACATATGAAGGTAAACCTAAAGGTTCGGAGTTTTCCACTCTTAGGGCTGTAGTAGATTCATTTTATTCAAATAGACAGTATATGAAATCATTTTTACCCAATGATATAGCTGAAATATTAGTGAGATTTCCTCAGGATAAAGATGAACATTTTGCTCAATATAAACGTATAATTGAATTGCTTAGAGAAGAGAAAGAGTACTTATTGCTATCATTCTTAGTTAAAAAATTATCTATTTCAAAAGATAAAGAAATTAGAATAAAGACTTATCTATATAATAACCCTTATGATAGAGATAAAACTAAACTTTATTTGATAAAGGGGGATTTGGTTTCTATTTTAGATGAGAAAATAGATGAGCATGGAGAAAAATGGTACTTTATAAATTACAAAGGAAAGAAAGAAATCAATATGTGGATCAAAGCTGATTCTGTCGATCTAAATTAAATAATTTATTAACCGCACTTTGCAACGTGCGGTTATTTTTTGTTCTTTTAAAAACTAATCATCAACCTACCAAACCTTACGAGATTACACCTTTTTAAATCCGAATTACAACCTCGAACATCAACATCATTCACAGGCATCAAAATTTCCGAGCAGTGAATTTGAGAATAACAAGATTTGTGCAATAGCTGATGGCAAACTGATAGCTTATAAAGTGGATAGAGAATATAAAACCGACGCCAAATCTGAATCATCAAAAGCAAGTGCGGTATATTCTACGGGCTTTTTTTTACTGAAACATGAAGTAGCCTATCCGAAAGATAATGTGCTGACATTTTATTCGCTTTATCGTCATACAGCGAAATTGAGCGATTACAAAAGTGGAATAGAAGAGATTGTGGTGAGTACCAAAGTCAGATAATAAGATTGTTATTTGAGATGCGCAAAATCATCCGCTTAATCTACGTATAGAGTTGAAGAACGGAGTGACGATTGGGGTAAGAGCTGGCTTAGTGGGTGAGTATAACCAAATAGGTGAAAGCGGCGAGGTACTATTACTACATGGAAGAAAAATTATAAAGAAATGAGGGGAATACCTAAAAAAAGATCTTGTTAATAATCCAGAATTAGCTTTAGATCAAAAGAATGCAACTAAAATAATGATATATGGAATGGAAACAGGAATGTTTACGACGAAAAAAATATCAAGTTATATTTCAGAAGATAGTGCTGACTACCTGAATGCCAGAAGGGTTATTAACGGTATGGATAAGGCTGCTAGCATAGCTGGATATGCATCTAAATTAGAGGAGTGTTTAAGATGGTTATAAAAAGATTATTTATTTTGCTATTGTTTATTCCTCAATTTTCTTTTTCTGAATATTATGTAAAAGATAATAATATTTATAATGATGGTAATAAAGTTAAAACTACCTTAATTAATGATGAGTTAGGTAGCGTGTTATTGGACAATAAAGATGCTATTGTTATATCAAATTCATATAATGCATCATCTACTAAAACTGAATTGAGTTATATTTTTAGCAAATTAAATGGAAAGATATTAAAGATAGAGCAAGTTAATTATTCTCCAGAGTATGATAGGTATTATGGTTATTTTTTAAATTTTCATAATGGTATAAAATTAGAGGATATTAGTGAAGAATTTATGGATGGTATTGAATCCAAGTATGGATTTGAGGATTATAAATTTTCTAATAAAAACTATAATTTGGTCCTAAATATTAAGGCTTATGATAAGAATGTTTTTTTCAGTACATACGATAATAAAAGTATATTGATTATTAATTATGATATTTCTTCCGATGGGGGGCTGTTGAGTGAAAAATATATGAAGTGTGAATATTTAAATGAGAGTATTAATTCATCCTCATGCAAGGAGATTGGATTTGTTAATAAAAGAAGCTATTTATATACATCTCCTAATAGTATAAGTAAAATGTATTTGATTAAAGGGGATCAAGTCATAATTAATGATGTGAGATCTTTAAAAAATGAAAAATGGTACCTTATAAATTACAAAGGAAAAAAAGAAATCAACATGTGGATCAAAGCCGATTCTGTAGATCTAGATTAAAAATTTATTAACCGCACTTTGTAAGGTGCGGTTATTTTTTGTTCTTTTAAAAACTAATCATCAACCTACCAAACCTTACGAGATTACACCTTTTTAAATCCGAATTACAACCTCGAACATCAACATCATTCACAGGCATCCAGGATTACTGATAGTGATACGTCTAAAAGTGCGGTCAATTCAGCGACAGTTTATGAAAAATATGACTATCCAGGCCGATATAAGAAAGATGAACAATGATTACAAGAAAAATTATTCTCTTTTAAATCAAGATCTTCATTTGGCAGTTGATGCTAGTAGGTATTTCTGGAAAAGAGGAAAATTATTAAATGCTGGTGATTTATTAAGTGCTAGATACCCTAATCCAAGTGGTGTGAAAGTTAAATACCCAAAAACTAAATTACCTACTCATACAACAATTGATATAAATTTAGTTGCTGATGATGATAATACCCGTCAAGTTACATTTTTGGTAAATGGTGGTCAGTATGCTATTGAAGAAAGAATATCTTATGTTAATGAATTAAAGAGAATTTTTAATTATGAAAATAACCACCTCAAAAAATAAAATAATACTATCTATATTTCTCTTTGCTTGTTTCGCAAGTGCTGATGATGTAGATATTAAATATTACTTAAATAGTAATGAATTCTTTAATAGAGATATTGACATTGATAATGATGGAGTTGCTGATAAGATTATTAGTAATGTAAATGGATTTGGTCATGAGTTATTATTTTTTAAAAATAATAATGGTAATTATCATCTAGTCTTTAAGGGGAGTAATTTTTCTGAAGATGGAGGCGAGAGAATTAATAATATCAAAAAACCAAAGAGTAAAGAATATTCTATTCTTATAACAACCAATACAGATAAATTAAATATTATTAATAGCTATTACATTGCATATAATGATAAAAAATGGATTCTAAGAGGTATTAATTCTGAAGTGAGTGGTTTTTTTGATGATTACTCTAAAAAGTACATATGTAAATTTAATAATATTGACTTAGATATTTCTATACTTAATCTTAAAGATAAACTACCTAATTATGACTTATCTGATGAATATATTAAAAGTAATTGTGAGTTAGATTATTTTTTTGAGAATTCACTAGATGACTTTATAAAAAGATTTAATGAGGGGGATATAAATATTGTTAATGGAGTTGACCGTTATAGAAAGTTACTATCAATTTTTCCTTATGGAAATAGCAATGAAAAAGAATATTCCATTATCCTTAGCGAGCTGTCTAAATTAAAGTTGATAAATGAAAAGAATTATTTAGAAAAGGTTATAAATAGAAAAACAGGTGCTACAAGCACTGTTATAAATAAATCCTATCTATATTCATCTATTGGTATTAAGAGCGGTATGTACTTAATTAAGGGGGATCGGATTTCTATTTTAGATGAGAAAATAGATGAGCGTGGAGAAAAATGGTATTTTATTAACTACAAAGGAAAAAAAGAAATCAACATGTGGATTAAAGCTGATTCAGTTGATTTAAATTAAATGATTTATTAACCGAACTTTGTAACGTGCGGTTATTTTTTAAAAACTAACAAGCTGCATGCCAAATAATCAAGAAACTTTTGCAACTATGTAAGCATAAAATAGATACACAAGTTGATGTTGAAGTAAAGCTGGATAAACCCATTGAGATTAAAGCAGGTGAAACATTAGGTCTGATGGGTGAATATAACCAAATAGGTGAAAGTGGTGAAAAACTCCTACATTTGGAAGTGTTTACTTATGATGATATAAGTCAATTTACAGCAAAAGCGAAGGCAGCTTATCTAAAGGACAAAGAAAAGAAAGGGATAAAAGATAACTTTCTGTATGTAGCACGAGGTAGTCAGCTTTATAGTATAACGAATGGTGAAGTGATAGAGCTTGAGAAAAGCAAAGTTGAAATCATGGTGCCGTTAGCGGATGTAGCGAAGCAGACCGTGAAGAAGAAAACGGATAAGACGGGCAAGGATTATTACAACGTACAACCGTATCTGTATAGTTTGCCACAAAAGAATAAAGAGGGTGGGATTTATGTGGATAGTAGCCATTTAACACATGGTTTATTGTTCCCTGGTGTGAATATTTTTAATCAATCTGGAAATGGGCTTTGTATATTCAAACATCCTCTTCATCAAAACATAGACCCGAAAGGTGATTTAACGACTGAGCAGAAAAATGAATTAGACCCAGTGTTTAAGTCCATTATGAACGAACTTAGTTTAGATAAGGATAAAAACAAGCCGGTGGTATTTGAGGCAGGAAAGCTCAAGGATTTATTATTAAGCCCGGTGCAACAAAGAAGATTGACGGGAATCGTTGTCAAACATGACAGCGAATGGAAGAAGACCAGGACGGCAGATTTTAGTCAAACCTGTGGTGTTTACCGTGCAAATGGAAAAGAAGAGATTGCGAAGAGAATAGAGAAACGGATAGCTGACTTATCGATAAAGTTAGAGGTGGGCGGATTTAACACGAATAAGCAGGCGTATTATCTGCATCCGTTGGGGATGATTGGGTGGTTGTCTAATTCTTGGGAAATTTTAAGCAAAGAAGAGTTAAAAAATATTTTTAAAAATGCAAAAGAAAAAGACATTAATGATTACTATTATCCAATAAATAATGCAATATGGATTTTTGGTATTAAGGATATGAAGAGCTTAGCCTTTTTCCTTGGACAGGTTTCTGCAGAAACAGAAGATTTGAGATATAAAGAGGAAAATGGAAATAATGCATATTTTACAAAAAATTATGAAGGGCGAGCTGATTTAGGAAATACTAAAGAGGGAGATGGTGCAAGATTCAAAGGAAGAGGGTTAATACAATTAACTGGTAGACATAATTACAGAGAGTTTCAGAATTATGCAAGAGCAAATTTTCAGGGGTATGGAAATTTAGATGTAACATCATCGACAGAAAAAGCAGATCAAATTGCTTATAACTTAGAGCTAAATGTTTTAGCGGGGTTTTGGTATTGGTTTAAAGGAGAAAAAAGTGTGGCTATTCAAAAATATATTAGGGATGAAGATTACTTTTGGGTGTCAGTGAAAGTTAATGGTTGGCAGAAGCAGAAGAATCCTTATTATCCAGATAAGCCAAAAGAACCTAATCATATGAAAAAAAGGGTTGAAAGAACCAATATTGCTAGAGATGCCCTTGGAGTTTAATTTATGAAAAAATTATTGTTAGTTATATTATTGAGCTTTTTCCCATTTTTCATACAGGCAAAGAGTTGTTTTACTATTAATGATATATCTGTTCGTCTAGATGATAAATCTACTTCTGATGGTGATTTTTCTAAATTTAAAATTTATCATAATGATAAAGTATTATTTTTCTATGAAGCTCTTGAAGTAGATCACAATATAAATAATGTAGAATATTCTGACTTAGATTTTGATGGAGAGAAAGAAATTATTTTAAGAGTTGATAATGATCCTTCTCATGATGTTGAGTATGCAGTATTGAAATTAAAATGTGATAAATTAGAAATGCATCCTTTATTTCCAGAAGTGAAAAGTTATGAGCTTCTGGATAATAAAAAAATAAAAATATACTACAAGGATGGATACTCTATAAAAGAGAAAATATATTGTTTTCAATCAACTGGGTATTTATGTGAGGAAAAATATATTATTAGGAATAATTATGAGCTTAGAAAGTTATATTCATCAAATGGGAAGGTGAGCTCGGTGGGTATTTACTACAATCAGAATAAAGTATCACCAAGTATAAGAGAAAAGTCATATCTTTATTACGATTTAAATAAGAGAAGTAATATGTATTTAGTTAAAGGCGATAAAGTTAATATTTTAGATGAAAAAAGTTCTCTTAATGGACAGAGTTGGTATTTCATTAACTACAAAGGAAAAAAAAGAAATCAATATGTGGATTAAAGCTGATTCAGTTGATTTAAATTAAATGATTTATTAACCGCACTTTACAACGTGCGGTTATTTTTTTTACTAGCATAATAGGGTTAAGTCGCTTATTAGAGATAATAATATACAAGAATGTCCTAATTTTAATTTATCTAAGCCTATAGGAGTGTATAAATTCTCTACTAGTGGTATTAAAAACACAAAATATGGTACAGGTCTACAAAAGAAATTTGAAGGTTATGATGATTAAAATTATTTTTATTATTGCTTTGTTAATATCTTATTATGCTGAGGCTACATCTAGCATGAATGGACTGCAAAAATTTAGTGGTGATATGGAGTCTAAAATTTCTTGTAGTCAATCTGATTCAATGAGCTATCAATGTGAGTTAAAATTAGGTAGTAATTACTACAATACTATACATATAAAAGATAATAATGAATGTGGGGAATTTAGTATCGTCCCTATATCAAAAGATAAAATATCTATAGAGTGTGGATTTGATGGCATTTCTAATATATATACCTATAAATTGATAGATGATAATCTACTTTTGGATAAGTATGAATATTATTATTTGGGTAGTGGTCCATCAGAAGTTGATGAGTTTATAATCGATAATCTTGTAAGTTTTAGACGAAATATTTCTACAGATATTTCTGATAATGGAAATAGAATGTTTTCTCTTGGATATGTTAATAAAAAATCTTATTTGTATAATGAAAACTATAATAAGACTGATATGTATTTGGTTAAAGGGGATAAGGTATTGATATTTGATGTTAAAAAGGATTCTAAAAACAATAAGTGGTATAAAATATTATTTCCAGGAAAGAAGAGTATAACTAAATGGATGAGATCTTATAATATTAGTTATTTAAGTGTAAATAGTGAGTTTTTAACAAGATAGAGGTTAATGTTGTAAGTATATAGTAAACCTGTTTTTCAACTTCTAAAGTGCGGTTTGTTTCATATAAAATGAATCGCACTTTTCCTATATAGTTATTCTATTTTTAGCGAATTATAGACTTGGTTTTATCCAATATTGCCCCATTTCATGGGGCTTATAATGTTAAATGAGAAAATATGATTAATTTATTGATGGTATAGTTTAAGTCAAAAGGAATCGATTTGTTTAACAAAAATAAATATACAGTGGTAATTTTTCTATCACTTTTTTCTTCTCGTTTAGTTTTTTCTCTTGAGCCAGAAGACTTGCTTGTTTCAGATGCATTATCTAAGCCTTGTTTGTCTGGAAGTGTGCAAGAAGCAGATTTAATGTCTTGTGTAAGTAAGGGGTACATACTGGCCCAAAAAAAATTAAATTTTAACTATAAAGTATCAATCCAACAAGAAAATCAAAAGATAAGAGAGTATCTAATTTCATCTCAAAAAAAATGGAATATATCAAAATTTAAGCAATGTTATCCTGAACTTGAAAATGGTCAGGAGGGGAAGATAAATTTTATTGATTGTGCAACCAAAGCCATTAATGAGAGAAATGATTTGCTAGAGTCGGTTTTTTTATGTGATTTTAATAAGAGAGCTTGTACGTTTAAAGATGATAATATTATTAAGCTATTAAGTGATAGATAAAGTACATAGAGAATAGAAATAAATAACCTTAAAATAGCATAGTTATTTTATTAAGGATGGCACTCTTTTCTTTAAATATGGAAAGAATGCAGATCTAAAATTAGAGAGTGGTAAGATGAGAAAAAATTTTTTGTTAGTGTTATCTTTCTTTATTTTTTTCTAATGTGTTAGCTAAAGATGAAGAGTTGATTAATCCATGTATTGAAGAGAGCATTCCATTAAATAATGCTTTGTCTCATAAGGGTATTTTATTAAATAATAGAGTTGAGATAAATAATATTGAAGTATTTTTAGTGTCATACTTAGATAATCGCGGAGATGTCTGTTATGATAAGAAATATGATGTATTTTTTAATATTTCTGGTAATTATGTATATAGTAAGAAATTGTTTTCTGAGTTAGGAGATGTTTACCCTGAAATAAATAAAAGTGGTAATTTATTTACAATCGATTTTGAATATGGAAATGGTCAGTCTAATCTAGAGAGGTATTATTTTAATGTGCATTCACATGAAGTGTATCTTATTAAGAAAGATATAATCCAATCTAGAACGGGAGAATCAAAGGTTATTAAGTTTAAAGATTTAAATATAAAAGATATTGAGTTTTCTAAATTGCTTAATGTTTATTAGCTTTAGATAATTAAAAACATTGTTATTAATGTAACAGTGTTTTTTTTAATTTACCATAAGCTCAAGAATACTATAAATGTTATAGAATTATTTCAGATTGTCTTTCTTATTATGACTCCCCGCCCCAAAGTTCATGATTTGGACGATATTGTACCCTTACCCCCGGCAAAATTACCGAAATGGGACGGTAAAATCGCCTTCCAGCGTTGGTATGAAGGGGAAGCTCCGCCTAAACCGAGTGAGGCACTGATGCAGAAACTGGTGAATCAGGTAGGACTTTGGGTGGATACCAGGTTGGATTTAGAAACGGGTTTACTAAGAGAAGTGAAAAAATAACAAAAATTTCGACCGCACTTTAGATTGTAAAGTACGGTTTTATTTGAGCGTGTTGTTCTAACAGGGTTACATAATGAAAAAGTGTTTAAAAATTTTATTCGTATTAGTGATTGCGGCAATCATCGGCTTGTTTTGCTTATATTTCTATTTAGAATGTAATCCAAGTTGATAGGGATTAGCTTTTATCAATAAATTTATTATAATACCTCTTTGTAAATAAAGGGGAAATTTATGCAGTATGAAAATCTAGTTTATGCCGTTAATGGTCTGCAGCTTTCTAATAATGAACAAGAAAATATTATTATCTTAATCTATGCTTCTAATGTAGAAATTGCAAAAAATTATATTACGGTGTATCAGCAGCAAAACCAGCTCCGATTGCAGTATACGTTTCTTCCTTTACCGCTTAATACGTATTTTCAACGTCATGCTGATGAGACATTAATTGAGCAATTGAAAACGCTAGCTCAAGATTTATCAGAACAGCATCCTATTCTCATTTTTAATCCAAACCAATATCTAGAAAGTGAAAAAAGCAAAACAGCATGCTTAACCAAAAATGAATTTCCATTAAGACAAGAAGATGAACATTCTCCTTTCTTGTTTCAACCAATCCCCGATTCGATTAAGCCTTATCTGTGGCCTGAAGACAGCAATTCTCAATGTTATGCCATTATCAACGCAGAGGTAAGTGTTTGGTTTCCCCAGCGTTTTGAATTGGATGATATTCAAAGTGCATGTTTATTTAAAGGGGAGGACGGTGAAAGACGAAAAAAGACAGCGCCTTATTTATTGCATTTACCAGAAAATCATCCTTTTGTGGAAGAGTTATGCAGTGAAAGCCCGAAAGGAAAAGAGTCTGAGGATGGATTTCAACAGTGGAATAAATCATTTGGTTTTTTCTTCCGCTCAACCGCGACATTTGATGAGCTGTTGCACCATTTCAGAAAATTTATCTACATGCCGACCTATGACGGACGCTTGCTCTATTTTCGCTTTTATGACCCGACAGTATTGGAAGATTATTTTGACCGTTTAATGTATTATCCAAAAAAATTAGCAATTTTTTGGGGGCAAGGTTTAATCGATTCCTTTATTTTGCCTAAGGGAAATGATGTCGTGCATTATATACCTACAATAGATTTGGCTAAAATAACACCAGCTAAGAAACAGTTTGATAAATTTGAATTAAATACAATTGTTGATGAAAGAAATGCTGTATTACTAAAAAATTTGGTTACTGAATTACTGGATACTATCCCAATGCTAAATGACCACTATGACAGAGCGACAATTGAAAAAGTCGTTCAACATTGCTATCGTCTTTGTCAAACTTGTGCTTTATATCAAACTATTGATATTGGATTATTTGCTTTACTGAGTTTAGCCTATGGCAACGTAATTGATATATTAGATCCTGAGGAAAAAATTAATCAAATTTTGCAAAGTGATATCGCAGAACAAAAAAAACGATATCTTATAAAACAACGGATAAGTATTCTAGAAAATCAAAAGATTATCCGTAATAAATTGGGAGCAAATTTACATGGTTAACACCAATGAAAAACCTTTTTATCATCAATTTGAAGAAAAACACCACTCGGAATCGACTGAGACAGGAACAGCAGCTTGTCGCACGGACATTATTATTCACCATAAAGATACCCTTGAGCGTTCTTTACCTAAAGGTATTATGGTAAAGGTTTATGACCAAGATGGTGGTGTTTCTTACGGTGAAATTGATGAAAACGGCGATAGCCATCATATTGGTGTAAAGTGCGGCTTAATTTCCTGGCAATTAATGAAAGGCATGAGAAATGTTGGTGATACTGCACTAAAATACGACCGCCATAAAGAGGATGGCAGACAACTTACTGATAAAGATGAGCAAGCATTTTTTAATGATTCAGACGGTTATGTACTGATCAAAGCAAATGATGAAAAAACTGAAGATCCGAGATTACAACTAGCGAAACCACTAAAAGTGTTTGTTTCGGTAAATGCAAAAGAAGTGAATGCAATCTATCTTCCCCCACCGATTTTATTGAATTTGCGTTTTCGTCAAAATAGTGAGACGAGATTATCTACAAAACAACTTGAACAGATTAAAAAGGATGGTAACACCGCTACTTTGTTTATTCATGGCTACAATGTTTCACTTGGACATATTGGAAAATTTCCACAATCGGAAGATTTTGGCGAGCTTCCAGAATATTCAAACTTACCACCCTCCGATCAGATTCAGCGACCTTATTTGCATTATGATAACAAGGCGATTGGTCAATTGGCGACAAATACACTCCTTGAGCAAGCGAAAGAGGATGACAATATTTATGTTAAGCACATTTACGATGAGGTAGATTTAAAAGTTAATGGTCATAAAGCTTTAGGTTGGTTTCCACATGTTGAATATTATTTGAATTTAGCTGCATCTGGTAAATTAAATTATGATGATCCTTTTACTGATTGGGATAAATATCACCGAATTATTGGAGTGACTTGGTCTGGTAGCGTTGATCCTTCCATGGTGTTTTTCAGAGCGGAAATGTATGCTAACGAAGCAGGGCGAGAGCTCGCAAAGGTATTGATAGAGTTATTTAATGAAGGCATTAAAGTTAATATTATTACTCATTCATTAGGTGCCCGAGTTGCATTAAGTGCATTGAATATTTTAGGTGATTTTGACGGGGCCTATAATGAGAAAATTGATAATCTGATTATGTGGGAAGCCGCTGTCGCTGATAATGCAATCACTGACACATATACTCGCGTGAAAAATCCGGTGGCAATGGAACTATTTCCTTATGCACATAAAACAGTGAAATATCTCCGCGTATTGTATTCACAAGAAGATGGGGTTCTAGATGGCGATAGTCGTGGTGGAGATAAGGAATATACCGGTTTAATTGGCGGGGCTTATCCAATGAAATATTCCTCTCTAGCAAACACCACTGGGTCCTTAAAAGATTATTACTATAAGTTAAATTTAATTGGCGAGTATTATGAAACTGTAGAACAACTCCGACGGAACGTCCTCATACATCGGGGAAGCCTAAACCAGGATGACATTGCGGAATATAACAATATAGAAAACACAGCGAAAGGACGGGAAATCAAACAGAAGATTGAAAAATTACTGTTGGAAGAAGCCAATGACGTATCTTCCGATTTAGAGAAGCCATTAAACTATTTGAAACCTTGGAGCCATTATCGTCGTTTCCGTCCTGATGATGAGTATTTTAAACATATTGTTGATGTGCTGACTTACCAGGTATTTAACAATTGGACGATTTATATAAAAAATATGTGGGTGCGTCCTGCGTTGGGGCATCAAGGAAATCGTTTGTCTGTTGAAGGTATTGGGTATAAAAATAAAAAATTAACAGAACTTCAAAAAGAGGAAGGGTTTGATCAATTTATTAATGGCAATACCAGTAGTGAAGAAGATAAAGAAGACAAAAAATTCAATTTCTTTGATCAGAGTAATTATTTTATTTCGCACTCGGCAATGCGGGAGTGGGAGTGGAAGGCATTGGATACCCAAAAGGTTTTTCCTGATATCTACAAAGAAAGCTATAAAAATCAAATTATGGATAGATGGATAAAGGCTAATTCAAACTTTGGGAGATATAAAAAATGATTACTAAGTTAAAATTAAGAGTTATTGTATTAGCTGTTATTCTATGCGTTATTTTATTTGCTATATATAAATATTTCAGCACTGCACCAGTACTTTCGTTAAGTGTTTCAACCGACGGGCGTTATGTCATTAGTGCTCATGCTACGGAAGATGCCGATAGACATAAACCTATTGGTCAGTTGGTGTTATGGGATATTGAGAAAAAGGAAAAGACAATACTTGCCCGAAATGCCAACGCGTTTAGTGCCTTTTTTATTCCTGATAGCCATGAGTTTATGTGGCAGGATAATAAAAATATTGTGCATATTCAAAATGTAGAAGGAAAAGAAATAGAAAATTTCCCACACTTTCAAGTGAAAACGCATATTATGTCAGCAGATAAACAATTTTATCTTTCCTCTAATATGGAAGATAACGGGCAGCTTTATAAAGGGTATGGAAAAGATTTAGTACCAGTTTATACCGATGGAAGTTTCCCTTTCCCATTAACTTTATCAATGAGTAAAGATTATTTTTTATCTGCAACAGCAGCTTGTTCAGTTGGCAATTCTCCTGTTGCGGAAACTAACCTAACAGAAAATCCAATTAATCCTAACAGTAGTAAAAAAGGAAGTTATGATGAAATTACTTTATGGAATAGGCATACTTTAAAGCCTGTCGCTAAATTGAATGGAAATTGTGGAAAAACTACCGGTTTAATAAGTCCTAATGGTGATTGGGTTGTGACAGGAGGTGAAAATATTAGGAATTATATGTGGGAAATTCATAACATTATGAATAGACAACGCCTATCATTAAAGTTTGATAATATTCCCGAAAAATTGAAAGAAAAACAAATTACGAAAATCAGTGTTATTGCTTATGCTTTTGTTACAGATACAGAATTTGTTGCACTGAGACAAAGTGGTAATTATGACGGTTATGGCGATGAAATTGCTGCTGTCTATACTGTAGGTGAACCTCAAATTAAAGGCTATGTAGAAATCGGCAACGACCCGAGTATTTCAACAAATTACTATCAGAGAAACCTCAGCGTTTCCTCTTCTCCGAAAGCTCATATCCTCGTCACCGGGCAAGCCACCGGCGGTGGAATTAATGTGTATAAATATCATCCTGAGAAAATGGAGTTAGAGAAAATCTGGGTGGCAGATTAAATGTTAAAAGTGCGGCTAGCATTTCGAATGTTTTTTAACCGTACTTTCCTTAATGGTATAATTCACTCCATATAATATTTTTATGTGATACTCCGAAGGTTAGAGTGATGATTAAAGTTATTGTTGGTATATTCCTTGTTTTAGTTATATTTTTAGTTGGAGCGTTGATATCAGGGGATATTATTGTCTTTTTTGCGTGGTGGCTTTTACCAGCTTATGCGGTTCTTCTGATCATCTATTTTGCTTTATATGCGGTTATAGGAGTAATAACTGATAAGCCATTAACAACTAAAATAAAACTTCTGTTAATTATTCCAACCATAAGCATTCCTTGGGGATATACTAAATGGACAGAATATCGAGATGCCCAAAGCGTGCAAGAACAAAAGATACAACGTGAACACGAACTAGTTGAAGCCTTAACAGATCTTCCGCCGAATGCAGAGATTGGGGAATATGACTATACGCTTTATGCCAAAACCGATAACTTAAAAGACGAACATGGTAATCAACCTACTTTTAAATGGGGAAACTTTGAGCTGACTTCTTTCAAAGCTCCCATAAACTATGATCAGGTTGATGTGATAAGTCTAACTCAGCCAAAAGAATTGCCTCATGGCATAAAATGTACACATGAACTAGGCTTTAAAAGAAAAAAGCAAGAGGATGCAGAAAAAGGCTTAACAGCTGAAGAATTTGAGTTTTCTGAATGTAAGGTTGATGAATTCGCCTTAATGCTAAATCAACATCGTATTCAGCTTAAAGATTTTGTGTTCTATTACAATTCTGGGCTTCCAATCTATAAAGAGAAAATAACCACCAAACTTGCGGACTTAAATAGCTTACCTGATCCTTATTGGACAGCGAGGCCTCAAGGATACGCTAGAATTGGAGAAGAATGGATTGTCGATGATCTCTTATTGATTTTAAACCAAGAAGGCAAGCCGATGATTCTTATTGGTTCAGCAAAACATCAGACGGGGTTAAACAACACAAAAATCGATCAATGTCTCATTAAATCACCTAAATTCGATGTAATTTTAACAGATCTCCAAAATGAACAAGCTACCTTGCATCTCATCAAACAATTTAGTCATCATTTTTCTGAATCTTGTCCAGAGACGTTCAAAACTTCGCTAACTTACTCCTCTAATCCTCTTGAGAAGTTGCAAACCACTAAAGTGGGCGAAATGAAAGGACATCCAATCTTAAATATTTTCAAGCATTTAGATGATAATGTGGAAGTCACTTGGGCACCTGAATATCCATACTTAGATAAAGTATTGAGCAGCCAAAAATCCTTTTCTTGGGGAGAGGTAAATCTTATCTCATTTGAAAGTACAGAATCTTCAATTTTGGCTAAATTTGCAGATGAGAGTACAAAAATTGGCACTTTCTCCTGCAGTAAAAATAGCAATTCGCGTTTTCTTCATCTTTTGGAACCTGTCGATAACACGCTTGATTACCATAATTTTGCATTAGCTGAGTGTGAAAATATGGATGGTCTATTATGGATTGAAAACGATCCGATTCAAGTTGGTATGGGAAATGTAGAATATGTGGATATATTAAATGAATCACAGCATAAAAATATTTCTGATACAGCGCTATTGGTTTTTACACCATATAATTATCACAAAGCAATGCTAACTCTCAACGGATTTCCATTTTATTTGCAGAAAGCACTAGCCGATCAACAAGGCAAAATAATCACATTAGTGGGAGAAGTCAGACCAACAGAAACCCAAGGAACCATCAGATTAGGGGAATGTGTAAATTATTATTCTCAGTTAAAATTAACGCATTTTTCAGATAAACAAGTGGATATCTCGGTTTTTGACCATGAGAATTGGGAAAGTATGCTTCAAACGAATAAAACACCAATATGTGAATTGAAACAGGTTAGCTACCAAATAGAAATATTTAAATAGCAGAATTATGTAGTAAAAGTGCGAATTTTTACCGCACTTTTATTAAGAAAAATTATTGTTTTTCTGGGAATAAATAATTTCAAATGTAGACGATAACTAAAATTTTTGAAACAGAATAGAAGTTCTATTTAATAGTTTGGATAAAACATTTAATTATTGAATGAGATATTGATTATTCGATTGGAATGAATAATGGTGCCCGAAGCCAGACTTGAACTGGCACGCCTCGAAAGGCGAGGGATT
>JAHZCF010000100.1 GCA_019423005.1 Haemophilus sp. | reverse complement strand
GTCCAACTTATCATTTGCTTGGCGTGTATGCCCCTGAATTAGTGAAAACCTATGCTGAAACCTCTGTCGCATTAGCTCATCAACATACTTTTGTGGTTCATGGTGCTGGTCTTGATGAAGTCGCCGTACACGGTGAAACCCAAGTGGCAGAAATTAAAAACGGTAAAATTGACTACTTCACCTTAACGCCTGAAGATTTTGGCTTAAAAACACAATCTTTAGAAAGTTTACGTGGTGGCGAACCGCAAGAAAATGCCCAATATCTGACCGCACTTTTACAAGGTAAAGGCAAAGCGGAACATGCTAATGCGGTAGCCGCAAATGTGGCATTATTGCTGAAATTATTTGGTCATGATGACTTAAAACAAAATGTTCAAAATGTATTGGCTCATCTTGCATCAGGCGAAGCGTTTGAGACACTACAACATTTGACAAAATATTAAGATAAAGGCCGATTTGATACACCACAATAAAGCCCCAATAAATAAGAAGAAAAATTATGATCACGCAAGATTTCACTAAACCCATTGACTCTGCTACGGTGCTACAAAAAATCGTCTTAGACAAAGCACAATGGGTTAAAGCAAAGGAAGCTGAATTTCCGCTTTCACAATTTAAAGAAAACATTCAAAAATCTGACCGCTCTTTTTATGATGCGTTGGCTAAAGGGACACATCAAAAGCCCGCTTATATTTTGGAATGTAAGAAAGCCTCCCCTTCTAAAGGATTAATTCGTAATGAATTTAATTTAGACGAAATCGCCAATGTGTATAAACATTATGCATCAGCTGTTTCGGTGCTAACAGATGAGAAATACTTCCAAGGTAGATTTGACTATTTGCCTCAAGTACGTGACGTTGTCTCACAACCTGTATTGTGCAAAGATTTTATGATCAGCGAATATCAGGTGTATCTTGCGCGCTACTATCAAGCTGATGCTATTTTATTGATGCTTTCAGTGGTGAATGATGAAACCTATCACGTACTGGCTGATCTTGCGCATTCTCTCGGCATGGGGGTATTGACAGAAACCAGCAATGAAGAAGAATTTGAGCGTGCCCTTGCATTAGGTGCAAAAATCATCGGTGTTAACAATCGTAATCTTCACGATCTCACCGTTGATTTAAGCCGCGTGGTAGAACTCACACAAAAATATGCCGATCGCATTCCTACTGATGCACGTATTATCAGCGAATCGGGTATTTATAATCACAGCCAAATTCGTGATTTGCAAAAAGTGGCACATGGCTTTTTAATCGGTAGCAGCCTAATGGGCAGTGCTGATTTAAATAATGCTGTGCGTGAAGTGATTTTTGGAGAAAATAAAGTATGCGGTTTAACTCGCACGCAAGATGTCAAAGAGGTTTACGCAAACGGAGCATTATACGGCGGCTTAATTTTCGCCGAACATTCAAAACGCTGTGTGAGCCTACGTCAAGCCCAAGAATTAGTGACAGCATCACCACTTCGTTTTGTGGGCGTATTCCAGAATCAAGAAATTGATTTTATTGTAAAAATCGCTAAACAATTGCAGCTTTATGCCGTTCAGCTACACGGTTCAGAAACCGCTGAATTTATTACCGCACTTCGTCACCAACTGCCTGAAGAAATACAAATTTGGAAAGCCATTTCGGTGAATACTGAAGCACAAAGTGCGGTTGATTTTACGGATGATTTAAATATCACTCGCTATATTTTCGATAGCCAATCAGCTAATCAACAAGGTGGCACAGGAAAAACCTTTAATTGGTCACTCATTCCTGAAAACTTGAAACACAAAATTATTTTGGCTGGTGGCATTTCACCTGACAATATTGAACAAGCCATTAAGCAAGGTTGCTTAGGGGTGGATCTCAATTCTGGTGTAGAAACTACCGCTGGCGTGAAAGATAGCGAAAAAGTGCGGTCAGTTTTTAAGACGATTTTGTCAAATTAATCTGATTGCTAAGGGGAAGCATTATGCAAAGAACAGCGTTAGTAACCGGCGCAACTGCCGGATTTGGTACGGCAATTTGTCGCACACTCATTGAAAATGGCTATCGTGTAATTGGCACGGGGCGGCGCGTAGCTCGTTTAGAACAATTACAGCAAGAATTAGGTGAAAACTTCCACTTTCTTGCCTTTGATATTTCAGATCGCCAAGCAACAGAAGATGCGTTCCATTCACTTCCCGCTAGTTGGCAATCCATTGATTTATTAGTGAATAATGCAGGATTAGCATTAGGCTTAGAAAGTGCAGATAAAGCGAATTTAGACGATTGGATGCAAATGATTGATACCAATATTAAAGGTCTCGTCACCATTACTCGACTTGTTTTACCACAAATGGTAGAACGCAATTCAGGTCACATTATTAATTTAGGCTCAATTGCAGGCACTTATCCTTATCCAGGCGGAAATATATACGGTGGCACTAAAGCTTTTATCAAACAATTTAGTTTAAGTCTTCGTGCTGATCTTGCAGGCACACAAATTCGCGTGACCAATGTTGAGCCAGGTCTTTGTGGTGGAACTGAATTTTCGAATGTTCGCTTTAAAGGTGACGATGCCCGAGCAGAAAAACTCTATGAAAATGTGGAATATGTCAGTCCACAAGATATTGCTAATATTGTGTTATGGCTCAATCAACAACCTGAACATGTCAATATTAATCGCATTGAAGTGATGCCAACTGCTCAAACCTTTGCACCACTTAATGTCGCAAGAATTCAAAAATAACAAGGAAATATTATGTCAGAAACCCTTTTAAATCCTTATTTCGGTGAATTTGGCGGAATGTACGTACCGGAAATTCTCGTACCGGTACTACAGCAGCTAGAAAAAGCCTTTGTTGAAGCAAAAGATGATCCTGAATTCCAACGTGAATTTCAAGATTTACTTAAAAATTATGCGGGCAGACCAACCGCACTTACCCTTTGCCGTAATTTAACCAAAGGCACAAAAGCAAAAATTTATTTAAAACGTGAAGATTTACTTCACGGTGGTGCCCATAAAACCAACCAAGTATTAGGTCAAATTTTATTGGCAAAACGCATGGGTAAAACACGCATTATCGCGGAAACCGGTGCGGGCCAACATGGTGTTGCGACAGCCCTTGCTTGTGCAATGTTAGATATGCCTTGCCGTGTTTATATGGGGGCAAAAGACGTAGAACGTCAATCACCAAACGTATTCCGTATGCGTTTAATGGGTGCGGAAGTGATTCCTGTACAAAAAGGTTCTTGCTCATTAAAAGATGCATGCTGTGAAGCGATGCGTGATTGGTCAGCCAATTATGAAAACACCCATTATTTATTGGGTACGGCGGCAGGTCCTCACCCATTCCCAACCATTGTGCGTGAATTCCAAAAAATGATTGGTGAAGAAACCAAACGTCAAATCTTAGAAAAAGAAGATCGCTTACCGGATGCCGTTATTGCTGCAGTCGGTGGCGGTTCGAATGCCATTGGTATGTTTACTGACTTTATCGATGAAAAAGGTGTGCGATTAATTGGTGTGGAACCTGCAGGTCACGGCATTGAAAGTGGGGAACATGGTGCACCATTGGGCCATGCAAAAGTCGGCATTTATTTCGGTATGAAATCACCTTTAATGCAAACTGAAGATGGTCAAGTGGAAGAATCCTACTCTATTTCTGCTGGATTAGACTTCCCTTCTGTAGGACCTCAACATGCTTACTTGCAAAGTATTGGTCGTGCAGAATACCCAAGTATTACAGATGATGAAGCATTAAACGCTTTCCAAGAATTAGCAAAACATGAAGGAATTATTCCTGCATTGGAAAGTTCTCATGCATTAGCACATGCGCTAAAAATGATTCATCAAGAACCGAATAAAGAACAAATTTTAGTGGTGAATCTCTCTGGTCGTGGTGATAAAGATATTTTCACCGTTGATAAAGTTTTAAAAGAAAAAGGAATGCAATAATGAGCCGTTTTGAAACTAAATTTGCAGAACTTGCAGCGAAAAAAGAAGGGGCTTTTGTACCTTTCGTCACATTATGCGATCCAACATTTGATCGCTCTTTTGAGATTATTTGCACGTTAGTCGAAAATGGTGCAGATGCGTTGGAATTAGGCTTTCCATTTTCTGATCCACTATTAGACGGTCCTGTTATTCAAGCAGCCAATAATCGTGCATTGAATGCTGGCCATAGCACAGAAGATAGTTTCAAATTACTCGCTAAAGTGCGGTCAAAATATCCAGAGATTCCGATTAGCTTACTCCTTTGTGCGAATTTAATTTTTGCGAAAGGCTTAGATAATTTCTATCAACGCTGTGCAGAAGTCGGCGTAGATGCCGTTTTAGTGGCAGATATTCCATTATTAGCAAAAGAAGACTATGTTCAAGCTGCTAAAAAGCATGGCATTCAACCTGTCTTTATTTGCCCACCAAATGCTGATGCCA
>JAHZCF010000010.1 GCA_019423005.1 Haemophilus sp. | reverse complement strand
ACGCCCCAGCACAACAAGTGGCACATCGTGCTTATACGATTTCCATGCTAGATGGTGCAGCCCTCAAAGCCTTAGTGGAAAAAGAGCGCCCAGATTACATTGTGCCGGAAGTGGAAGCCATCGCGACTGATACGCTAGTGGAATTAGAACAAGCAGGTTTTAATGTTGTACCTACCGCCAAAGCCACCAAGCTTACGATGAATCGCGAAGGCATTCGCCGTTTAGCCGCTGAAGAGCTTAAATTGCCAACTTCGCCTTATCAATTTGTCGATAACTTTGCTGACTTCCAAAGTGCGGTTGAAAAAATCGGTATTCCTTGCGTGGTAAAACCGATTATGTCTTCTTCTGGCCACGGTCAAAGTATTTTGAAATCCAAAGACGACTTACAAAAAGCCTGGGATTACGCTCAACAAGGTGGTCGCGCAGGCGCAGGACGCGTGATTGTAGAAGGGTTTGTTAAATTCGATTATGAAATTACCTTGCTCACCGTTCGCCACATCAACGGCACCAGCTTCTTAGCGCCAATCGGCCATCGTCAAGAAGATGGCGACTATCGCGAATCTTGGCAACCACAAGCCATGTCTGATGCCGCGTTGAAAAAAGCCCAAGACGTGGCAGAGAAAATTACCACTGCATTAGGCGGTCGCGGTATTTTTGGTGTGGAAATGTTTGTATGTGGTGATGAGGTGATCTTCAATGAAGTCTCCCCTCGCCCACATGATACTGGAATGGTCACGCTAATTTCTCAAGAATTATCCGAATTTGCCTTACATGCCCGTGCAATTTTAGGCTTACCTATTCCAGAAATTACCCTCATTAGCCCATCAGCTTCAAAAGCGATTGTGGTCGAAGGTCAATCGAAAAACGTGCAATTTGGCAATATCGCCGAAGTATTAGCTGAACCAAACACCAATATTCGCATTTTCGGCAAAGGCGAAGTCAATGGCCATCGCCGTTTAGGTGTCTTACTTGCTCGTGATGTTTCCGTGGAAAAAGCATTGGAAAAAGTAGAGCGCGCTTACGCGAAGTTGGATGTGAAATTATAAGGTTTGCTTAACATAAGCATCGTTGAAAATACAAAAAGAGCGGTCAATTTTTGAAAGGTTTTAAAACTCTTTGAAAATTGACCGCACTTTGTATCTTTCAAATTCAAATTGTTATTTGAAAAATACTTACTATCTAATAAAAATACTAATTTCTGGATAAAAATTTATCGTTATAATCAAGTTATCAGATAACTTAAATGATAGAGAATCTCCATTTTCATCTAAATAAAGTTCTAATAGATCCTCTCTATAAAGATCAAATACAAGAGTATCATTTCTGTAAAACCGAAGTCTCACAGAGTTTACAGTAATATCAAAACTCAAATTAACTCTCTCATCACCATGTATAAACTTGAGAATCTGGATAACATCATCCATTTCACAATCGAACCCATAGATAGACATAAAATCATTACAACTTGGAATCACTAATTTAGTATTATTCATTTTTATTTCCCACGATGGCGCGCGTTTCCCAACGCGAGCCTAAACATCAATTTCATTTGATTCAGATTTTCACTATTTTTATGAATAATTTCAGTTTGTTTATTTTTAGTTAGATACAAGCACGCGTCAGAAGAATTTAAACCTCATCTATAAAAGGGAAAAAATATTTAAATTTCTTCAATAAATAATTATTTAATTTAAGGTAATGAATGGCTTTATCCATTTCAACTGGCGCATCTACAATATTTTTATTTCTAATATAAGCAATACCATAAATAGAGTATTCCTCTTCAAGAGAAAAATAATTCCTCAATGAAAAACCTATCACTTCTGAGATCTTAAATAAGGGGCCATCGAAATCAGTAAGATCATAAATATACATAGGTATGTCATCTGTATTAGAGGTTTCAATTACCCTCAAAAGCCATAATTTAAACTCTTTTAAATCTATGGCTTGACAATACATACAACCTAATACGAAACTAAGATCTTGATCATTATCTTTATATATTTTCCACATATTATTTTCCTTTTTGGATATAATCTCCACCCACATGTTCTGTCTTTGAATGATCCCACTCTGGAGCTAATTGCATTCGTCCTGTGTCTTGATGATGCCATGTATATCCATGGTATTTTAGCATCACCAGCATATAGATAATAAAAATATACAATTAAATATTATGATCAACCAATAATCATTTTATTTTATTTCTTAACTTTATTAACTCTGGTATAGGAATAACAAAACCAGCAATAAAAAACACAAAGACCACCTTGAATAGTAAGATATAATCAAATTCATTAAATTTAATATAATTTAAAAGTAGAAAAAAACCTACAAAAATAGAACCACAAAAAGACACAAAGATACCAGACCAAATTAAGAAAGATAAAGTTCTCATTTTTTATTCTCCTTATTATTCAACTCTTTTCCCACAGCCTCTGAAGTAGCCGAGTCAAAAATATTACCAAGTGAACTTGGAATAGTGCTTGGTTTATGTTGATATGAAATACCTAAGTACCCTGAGTCTATCCATCTATATTGCTCTCTGGCTGGATTAAAATAAAGATTAAACTTTTCTTCTACTTTATTACCTGTTTTATATCCAGCTATTGATGCTGTTCTTGATGTTAAAGCAGAAAGCGCTCATTAAAATCGTAAAGATTATCTAGAAAATCATCAAAATTATTTGCTACAGGTAAAATAAGCCATTTTCCTATTTCATCGTTATATTCATCATGAATAACTAAAGAGATCTTTGGTTCTGATGTTGTAGGAGAATCTCTATAATCAAAGCATAACCAGTTTCCTTCAGATGTATGAGCAAATGAATACACATTTTCATATCCATCTTCATCTGAATAAATAAATTGATTGTAAATATTCTCATATTGGGAATTAAATCCATCAAATCCAAATGATGCTAAAGATTCTCGTTTATGATATAGATCATAAAAATCAAAAGTGTCTTGTTCAAACTTAGGATTATTATACCTAGTCATTAATTCTCTATAAGTATTTGGAAGAGTAATGTTAAATATAGATTCAAATTTCAATAGGTTATTTATATCTCCTTTTCCATCAAAAGACCAAATATCAATATTTCTAAACTTTTCTTTAACATCCTTCACTTAATACTCCAACGATGACACACGTTTCGCAACGCGTGCCTAAACATCAATTTCGCTTGATTCAGATTTTCACTATTACCGGCTACAACTTTTTTAAATAAAAGATGAATACACAAAATATAAATACTAACGGAAACAAACTTAGTACATTTAAAATATCCACATCATAGAACTCAAACCTATTTTTTATGAGAGCCATAGAATACATTCCTAAATCTATTAAAATAGAAATTTTAAGTATTGTAATAAAATCATTTAGATTCATCTTTTTCCTTATTTTATTTTCATAAAATCTATCATATGTATTAACAATAGATTCTCTTACTACAAGACTAACCGTATTAAATTTACTATTTCCTAAAGAGTTATCAAGAAGAATAAGCTTTAGCGATATCATACTTACCGCTATCTTTATACCAATCACTTACAATTCCTAAATCTGTAGCAGGGATTATTGGCACACCTACCGTTGCTGATGATAAACCATCTGTGTAAGGTATGATAACCATACACGAACAAAATTTCTAAATGAGTATAACATTATAAGATTCACTTAAAGCAAAATACCACATATAACCTGCCGTTTTTTACAATATATTTGCTATAAAAAATAAGCGGTTATAGAATACCTATAGCAAGCTGAAATTAATGAGATTAAGTTGGTATGAATAACGTACAAAAGAAATATTTTATTGGCCTAACCCATTTTTTGGGAAATGTTCTCGGTCCTAAATACGAAGTCGTATTTCATTCTTTTGATAAGAATAAGGCTCATATGGAAGCCATTGCGAATAGCCACGTCAGTGGTCGAACGCTTTCTTCTCCGCTTAGCTCTTTTGCTTCAAGTTTGTTGCAGGATAAAGTGTATTTAGATAAGGATTTTATCTTTAACTACAAAGCGGTGGCAGATTCCGAAAAGGTCATTCGAGGTGCAACTTATTTCATTAAAAATGGGGATAAATTAGAAGGCATCCTTTGTATTAATCATGATACCTCTGAGTTGGTTGATGTGATGACTAAATTAATTTCATTAGAAAATCTTGGAAACTTCGTCAATATTTTAGGTATTGATGCGGCCTTTGCTGAAGTGGAAGAGGCCGAAATTATTAATAAAGAAAAACTCGAAAACTCTATCGAAGATATCCTTTGTGAATACCTTGATTTCACCCTATTACATTCCGATAAACCACTCAGTTTAAGACAACGGGAAAACGCCATTAAAGTCTTATTTGATAAAGGTATTTTCAATATCAAAGGTGCCATTCCAATGGTGGCGAAATATTTGAAAATCTCAGAACCTAGCGTATATCGCTATCTCAAATCAATCAAAGAAAAAGCATAAAAAAAGTGCGGTCAATTTTCGAGAAGTTTTAAAACTCTTTGAAATTTGGCCGCACTTTATATCTCCAGGCTATAAAAGCAAACCTTCGCTAATTACCATTAAATAAAACCTCCATAAACTCAAAGAAATCTTTTTCCGATACTTCATCAGGAGAAATCATTTTGTTATATATAATATCTATATCTCTATTTTCTAATTTATATATTTCCAACCCTACCCAATGACTACTCCATAGCTCAATAGTTGCTGTTTTTTTATTTGAATATAAGTCAAATCTAGTTAAATAACCAAAATCTCCCTCTTTCTCAAAATCAACTTGAACAACTCCGAATTTTTCAATTACCCTAGGGTAAACAACATTTTCAAAAAAATTAAATATATCCATTATTTTTTCTAGCACTCTTATATTATTAATTTACCTATAAAAATAGACACAAATTTTGACTTTTATTTCATCTTTGATGTTTCCCAGTTGTTTAAAATATCATAAATAAACTCTACATATTCTTTTTCAGGATGTAATTCTAAAAAACGTTTGCATGCCTTTTTAAAATACATAAAGCAGATTTCTTCAGATACATGAATCTGGTATCTAGGATCACATAAGCCTCCAATCTCAAACCTTACCCCTTCGAAGTGATCTTCTGGAAACGGACTATTCATATCAGGGTAATAGCAATCTGCTCCCTCCTCACAGAATCCATCCTTTTCTACCAGAACAGAATAAATAGCTTTTAAAAAATCTCCCTCATAATAAACAATATTAAAGTAGCTTTTTATACTAAACTCAGGTTCATCTAAGCCACCTGTTCCACCATAAAAAAAATTTAAAGGACTACGAGAATCTTCTCCTTTGGCTGTATATAAGGGAATACTATTCTGGGTGTACATTTGTTACTCCTTTAGTATCTTTATCAATATAATAACGAAATTTTTTCACTACCAATAGTGAAATGACACCTTTCCCAAGACTGATAATAAAATAAAAGTGCGGTTAAAAACACTCTGATTTTTAACCGCACTTTTTTATTTTAATCGTGTTATTAACCCACTACTGGAGGCAATATACCTAATTTAATTAGGAATGGGATACTCACGATAATAATCCCTAGAATTGAGACAAAGAGTAGGAGCCCTGAACCACCCGGCACACGATAAGGTAAGTTTGGATGTTGATGGCGAGCTTTCCAAACCAATGCTGCTGGCAATACCACTGCATAGAAAGCAAACATTTGTCCTGCATAACCTAATGCAAGGATGA
>JAHZCF010000001.1 GCA_019423005.1 Haemophilus sp. | reverse complement strand
CCATGCCAATTTTCTGGTGGGGATTAATTTTGATCTTATATGTTTCACCTTGGTTAGATTTACCACAAGGGGGACGTTTAGAAGATAGTTTCTGGATCGATACACCAACCGGTTTTATGTTAATCGATACTTGGCTTTCAGGTGAGCCAGGTGCCTTTGGAAATGCCATTAAGTCATTGATTTTACCATCTATTGTGCTAGGTACCATTCCACTTGCGGTGATTACCCGAATGACACGTTCTTCGATGTTGGAAGTGTTAGGTGAAGATTATATTCGTACCGCAAAAGCGAAAGGCTTAAGTTATACCCGAATTGTGATTGTTCATGCGCTACGTAATGCACTGATCCCTGTTGTGACCGTGGTGGGATTGATTGTAGGACAGTTATTATCCGGTGCAGTTTTAACCGAAACAATTTTCTCATGGCCGGGTATTGGTAAATGGATTATTGATGCGATTACCAATCGCGATTATCCCGTCTTACAAGGCGCCGTGTTGATTATTGCCACAATTATTATTCTGGTGAATTTGACGATCGATTTACTTTATGGCGTGGTAAACCCACGTATTCGCCATCAATAAGGAGCCTTATTAATGACGGAACAAACTTTATCTATTGAAACCGTTGCTCCTCGCACACCATTGCAGGAGTTTTGGTTTTATTTCAAACAAAATAAAGGGGCGGTGATTGGGCTCACTTTTATCCTTGCTGTTGCATTAATCAGTATTTTTGCCCCTTGGATAGCACCTTTTGATCCTATCGAACAAAATCGTTCAGCGCTATTGTTACCGCCTGCGTGGTATGAAGGCGGCAATTCAGCTTATTTACTGGGTACGGATGACATTGGTCGAGATATTCTTTCTCGCATTATTTATGGTACGCGCATTTCTGTTTTTGCAGGTTTCATTATTGTCATTTTATCTTGCATTTTAGGAACGAGTCTTGGCTTGCTCGCAGGCTATTATGGTGGAGCATTAGATACATTAATTGTTCGTTTCATTGACATCATGTTGGCTATCCCAAACTTGCTTTTAACCATTGTGGTGGTGTCAATTTTAGAGCCCTCTTTAACGAATGCGACGTTGGCGATTGCCGTGGTATCCATTCCAAGTTATGTGCGCTTAACACGTGCAGCAGTATTAAATGAGAAAAACAGGGATTATGTGACTTCTTCTCGCGTAGCGGGAGCAAGCGTATTACGTTTAATGTTTATTGTGATTTTACCGAATTGCCTTGCACCGCTTATCGTACAAATGACGATGGGGATTTCTAATGCGATTTTAGAATTAGCGACTTTAGGTTTCTTAGGTATCGGCGCAAAACCACCAACACCAGAATTGGGCACTATGTTATCTGAATCACGTAGCTTTATGCAGGCGGCAAACTGGTTGGTTACCATTCCAGGTTTAGTGATTTTATCGCTTGTTTTAGCATTTAACTTAATGGGCGACGGGTTGCGTGATGCGCTCGATCCAAAATTAAAACAATAGGGGGCAGAATGGCATTATTAGATGTAAAAGAGCTGTCTGTTCACTTTGGTGATGAAAAAGCACCTTTTAAAGCGGTGGATCGTATTAGCTACCAAGTCAATCAAGGCGAAGTATTAGGTATTGTCGGCGAGTCGGGCTCGGGAAAATCAGTGAGTTCTCTTGCAGTGATGGGTTTGATTGATTTTCCAGGGCGTGTTTCAGCGAAAGGCCTAGAATTTGAAGGAAAAGATCTCTTAAGCTTACCGGCAAAAGAAAAGCGGGAATTAGTTGGCGCAGATATTGCCATGATCTTCCAAGACCCGATGACAAGCTTAAATCCGGCCTATACGGTGGGTTTCCAAATTATGGAAGCCATCAAAGCGCATCAAGGCGGCAGCAAAAAAGAACGCCGTGAGCGCACCTTAGAGCTATTACGCTTAGTCGGTATTCCGGATCCTGAATCGCGTATTGATGTTTATCCGCATCAGCTTTCTGGCGGGATGAGCCAACGCGTTATGATTGCTATGGCGATTGCATGTAAACCGAGATTGCTCATTGCAGATGAACCAACCACTGCACTGGATGTGACCATTCAAGCTCAAATTGTAGATTTGTTGCTTGAGTTACAGCAAAAAGAATGTATGTCGTTGATTCTGATCACGCACGATCTTGCGCTAGTCGCAGAAGCGGCACATCGCATTATTGTAATGTATGCAGGACAAGTAGTAGAAGAAGGACGAGCAGAAGATATTTTCCGTGAACCAAAACATCCTTACACTCAAGCGTTATTACGTTCTTTACCTGAATTTGCCGAAGGTAAATCTCGTTTGCAATCTTTACCCGGTGTGGTGCCAGGTAAATACGATCGTCCACAAGGTTGCTTGTTAAATCCACGTTGTCCGTATGCGACCGATCTTTGTCGAACTGTTGAACCTGAATTACGTCACGTAGGAAATCGACAAGTTAAATGTCATACCCCATTAAATGCCCAAGGAGAACCAAGCAATGTCTAATGTCGCACAAGAGAATGCTCCATTGCTTAATGCTATCGGGCTGAAAAAATATTATCCTGTGAAAAAAGGGATGTTTGCAAAAACACAGCAAGTGAAAGCATTAGATGGTGTGTCTTTTTCTCTAGAACGAGGCAAAACGCTTGCCGTGGTGGGGGAGTCAGGTTGTGGGAAATCGACACTTGGTCGTCTTTTGACGATGATAGAAGAGCCGACAGAAGGTGAGTTGTATTACAACGGACAAAATTTCTTAGAGAATGATCACGAAACGAAAGCATTGCGTCGTCAGAAAATACAAATTGTGTTTCAAAACCCTTATGCCTCACTGAATCCGCGTAAGAAAATCGGCACAATTTTGGAAGAACCTTTAGTCATTAATACCAATCTATCGGCAAAAGAACGCAAAGAAAAAGTGTTATCCATGATGGCAAAAGTGGGGTTGCGTGAAGAGTTTTATAATCGCTATCCACATATGTTTTCAGGTGGACAACGTCAGCGTATAGCGATTGCTCGTGGTTTAATGCTTGATCCTGATGTGGTTGTAGCGGATGAACCGGTTTCAGCGTTAGACGTATCTGTTCGTGCACAAGTGCTGAATTTGATGATGGATTTACAAGCAGAGCTAGGTTTATCTTATGTGTTTATTTCCCATGATCTTTCGGTGGTTGAGCACATAGCTGATGAAGTGATGGTGATGTATTTAGGTCGCTGTGTTGAAATGGGTACAAAAGAGCAGATCTTTAAAAATCCACAACATCCTTATACGCAAGCTTTGCTTTCAGCGACACCAAGATTGTCACCTGAATTACGTCGCCAGCGGATTAAATTAACCGGAGAATTGCCAAGTCCAATTAATCCGCCAAAAGGTTGTGCATTTAATCCGCGTTGTTGGAAGGCAACGGATAAATGTCGAAATGAGCAGCCTAAATTGGCAAAATATCCTGACGGTAAGCTCATTGCTTGCTTCCATCTCGATTAGAAAAGAGAAAAGAAAATGACAGCACTTGAGTAAGTGCGGTCATTTTTTTAGGCGTTTTGAGAACGATAGCCGAAATTAAAGAAGACAAAGATGCCGAGTGCAATCATCGCTAATGCTGCACCACTAAAGCCTATATATTCAAGACCAATGTGACGAGCGATTTGATTACCAAATAGTGCGCCTGCACCAATACCAGCATTAAAAATACCGGAATAAATGGCACTTGCTACGTCCGTTGCATCAGGAGCAAGTTGTAGTACGCGCATTTGTAATGCGAGTCCGATACAAGAGATGCCAATACCCCAAATAAAAGCAAGGGTAAACATCGTGGCGGTATAACTCGCAGAGGCAAGCATAAATGTTAAAGATATAGTCAGTAAAATCATTGCCCCACTGATAAATTGAGTTGGACCGAAACGGTATAAGCGGTTAAATATCACACTTGCGGTAATGCCTGAAACCCCAAAAACTAACAAAATTATCGTTGCAAGATTTGGATCGAGTTCGCCGATTTGAACCATAAAGGGTTCAATGTAGGTATAAGCGGTAAAGTGTGCAGAAACAATGATTACCGTTGTGGCATAAAGTCCAATCAGTAATGGACGTTTTGCTAAAATAGGCAGACTAGATAACGAGCCTGCATTTTTGCTAGGTAGATTTGGCAATAAACGCATAATGAATACCATCACAATCAAAGCTAATGCGGCAATGATTGCGAAAGTAATACGCCAGCCAACTAATTGACCAACCAAACGACCTAATGGCAAGCCCAAAATAGTTGCAAGGGATGTACCGATAGCGAGCATACCTATGGCTTGTGTTTTCTTATTCTTTGGTGCAACTCGCATCACTAATGACGCTGTAATTGCCCAGAAGAGTGAATGCGCTACCGCAATACACATACGGGCAATGAGAAGAATCCAATAATTCCATGCGATGACCGAGATAATATGACCGATAATAAAAATCACGAAAAGTTTCAGTAACAAGCCTTTACGTTCCATATCACCTGTCGCGAGCATGGCGGGTAAAGACATAATCATGACTGTCCAGGCATAAACCGTCATCATTAAACCCACATCGGAGCTTTGCATATCAAAACTTTGTCCGATATCGGTGAGTAACGCAACTGGCACAAATTCCGTGGTATTAAAAATAAAAGCGGCGCAAGCCATGATGACTACGCGCCAATATTGGGTTCTTTCTGCTTTCTGATAAAAGGACATTATTTTAATTTCTCTTTAATTAATTCTTTCAATTGATGACGAAAGTTTTGGTCAATATTTACCTTATACTGTGGTGAGTAGCAACTATCGAAAAAGCGAATAGGCAATGCCAGCTTTTTGTATTTTTCGTTAGTGGATCTTAAGGTTAAATTGACATCACATTGTACATTATCTAAATCAATCGCTCCAGCACCTTCCGCTAAAAGTGCGGTTGTTTTTAAGCTTATTTTATCGACTTTGAGTAAATGATTTTCGAATGAAAGGCTTGATTCAAAACGCTCATAAGGCGTGTTCATATTTCTACTCGCGGTTAAATCACTGTTGTAATTAATCGGTAAATACTGTGCTGCCATATCCAGTAGGTTAAGTCCTAAAAGCTCACCATCACGTGCGTTAAAATCAAATTTCCCTTGAGCTAATTCTGAATTTGCAAAAGCTAATTGAACATTAAAATCACTTGTGCCCGTCATGGTTTGAGGAAAATTAAGTAACGCTAACAACTGTGTTAACGGAAAATTTTTACCAGAAAAATTGACCGCACTTTTTTGCAGATAGCTACTAAATTTGAGTACAGCAAGACAATTCGTGGTGCATGTTGGTCGAATGTAACCAATGGCAAGTTTCTGTGGTTTCGTTAAATCAGCATGAATTTCAATATAGCCTAATTTTTGCTGATTGAATTGCACGTCATCAAATTGAATAAGTGATTCACCTTCCTGACGAAGGGCGATATTTCCTTTGTTAAAAAGAAAATCAAAGGTTGCGGTGTTGCCATAAATAGGTTTTTCAAGGTTCACCCAAATATGGTTGCTACCATTAAAAGTAAGATCTTTTTTTAAAAATTGTTTGAGTGCAAAATCTGAAAATACCATGCGGATATTGGCTGAATTCAATGCATTTTCAGTAAAGCGAGCTTGCTGAATTTGAATTTCGTCAATAGTTGGATTCCCAAAAACGAGTGAAATAAAAGGTAATTTTCCTTCAATTTTTTGTGCAGAAATCGCGTGATATTTAACCTTTTCTAAGGAAATAACAGGCTGTGGAAAGAGGCTAATACTTACCGTTTCAAGTTGAATATCTCGTTTCGTCAGTTGTTCGGTCAAAAGACTCTTAGCTTGTTGAAGTTGAACATAAAAAAAAGCAAAGATCGCAAACAGCACGATCAACAGGCTAATTGCGATCTTTTTCATAGATTAATCCTCATTAATTCGGCTCGCTACCGCATTTTGTTGATGTTTGTATTTCGCATCTTTTCGGCTTATATACGGGCGTGCAGCAGGGCCACTTAACACTTCAAAACTTAAAGCACCAATCACCATATTGGGACGTAATGCCAAAGGTAATTTGCCTGAGTTATAAAACTCTAACACAATTTTACCTTCCCAACCTGGATCAATACGATGAGCGGTCACGTGCACCATTAAACCTAAACGAGCAAGTGAAGAGCGACCATCTAACCAACCGATAATATTAGCAGGGAGTTTCACAGACTCTAATGTGGTTGCTAGCGCCAACATACCCGGATGTAAGAAGAAGGCTTCATCATCACCGATAATGATCTCATCACTCATCACCGATTCAAGTTGAGCAGAGACTTCTTCTTTCGGTCCACTTAAATCAATATAAGGCGCGGAATGTTCACGAAATACGCGAAATGAATTGCCTAAACGCACATCAATGGTTGCCCCATTGATTTTGTCATTTTCAGGACGAGGCGTTAAAGAAATAATGCCATCATCTAGATAGCGTTCGATATCGGTATCGCAAAGACGCATGATTTTTCCTATTTTTGGTTTAATAAATGAAGAATTTGAGCTTTTAACATATTAATCGCAATGCGGTTTTTACCACCACGAGGAATTACGATATCCGCATATTGTTTTGATGGCTCAATAAATTGCAAGAACATTGGACGAACAGTTGCACGATATTGGTCAATTACAGATTGTAATGAACGGCCACGTTCTTCCATATCACGTTGTAAACGGCGGATAAAACAAATATCTAATGGTGTATCCACAAAGACAGAAATATCGGCTAATTGGCGAACTCGTTCATCTGTAAGTAATAAGATCCCTTCTAAAATAACAATTTTCTTTGGCGTAAAGTGTTTGGTTTCGCCTGTTCTGGTGTGCTCAACATAACTGTAGACAGGAACATCCACAGCAGTTCCGTTTTTTAAGTCTTTTAAGTGTTGAATGAGTAAATCTCTGTCCATTGAACTCGGGTGGTCATAGTTGGTTTTTACTCGCTCACTCATCTCTAAATGGCTTTGATCTTTATAGTAGCTGTCTTCAGCAATAATGCCGATTTCTTCACAACCTAAGTCGTTACAAAGTTCTTTATGAACGGTAGATGCAATGGAGCTTTTGCCTGAAGCGGATGCCCCCGTGATAGCGATGATAATACAAGATGAGTCTGACATAGAACGTCCTCAAAAACGGAAGGTAAAAATTACGGGGATTATAAAGAAAAATCAGTTTAAATTCATCTTTCTTTTTTATTTAAATTTTTTAAATTTGTGAAGTAGTTCACGGAATTTTTTTTTGTTTGCGCTTACGATGTGCTCGTTTTTATTATTTCATCAGTGTTATTTATGAGGAGTGTACGATGAAAATGAATAAAATTTCTCTCTCCATTTCAACCGCACTTTTAGCTGCAGGCTTCATGACATCATCAGCCGTTAATGCTCAAGGGCGTTTAGTGGTGTATTGTAGTGCGACCAATATTCTTTGTGAAACGACAACGAAAGCCTTTGGCGAAAAATATGACGTGAAAACCTCATTTATTCGCAACGGTTCAGGCAGTACTTTTGCAAAAGTTGAAGCGGAAAAAAATAACCCACAAGCAGACGTTTGGTTTGGTGGTACATTCGACCCTCAAGCACAAGCGGCAGAGTTGGGTTTAATCGAACCTTATAAATCTAAACACATTGATGAAATTGTTGAACGTTTCCGTGATCCAGCGAAAACCAAAGGACATTATGTTTCTGCGATTTACATGGGTATCTTAGGTTTTGGTGTGAATACCGAGCGTTTAGCAAAATTAGGTATTAAAGAAGTACCAAAATGCTGGAAAGATTTAACTGATCTTCGCTTAAAAGGTGAAGTGCAAATTGCTGACCCACAAAGCGCTGGTACAGCATACACTGCATTGGCTACTTTCGTTCAACTTTGGGGCGAAGAAAAAGCCTTTGATTTCTTAAAAGCATTACATCCAAACGTATCTCAATACACCAAATCAGGTGTTACCCCATCTCGTAATGCAGCACGAGGTGAAACAGCAGTAGGTATCGGCTTCTTACACGATTATGCACTTGAAAAACGTCAAGGCGCACCATTGGAATTAGTCGTGCCTTGTGAAGGTACCGGCTATGAGTTAGGTGGCGTAAGTATCTTAAAAGGTGCGCGTAACATCGATAACGCAAAATTATTCGTGGATTGGGCATTATCTAAAGAAGGTCAAGAGTTAGCGTGGAAACAAGGTGACTCTTTACAAATCTTAACCAACACCACAGCGGAACAATCGCCAACTGCGTTTGATCCAAACAAACTTAACCTCATCAATTATGACTTTGAAAAATACGGTGCGACCGAACAACGCAAAGCCTTAATTGAAAAATGGGTTCAAGACGTTAAATTAGCGAAATAGTACTTAAAGTGCGGTTGAAAAACATGAGATTTTTTGACCGCATTTTTGCCATTTTAGCCCCACTAGTTAGGTTTTTACGTGGGTTTCTACGATGAGCGTATTAGCTCATCTTATTTTATAAACACAGGAGTGGACCAATGAAAATGTCTAACGTTGCTTTAGCACTTTCTGGTGTTGTATTTGGTGGCGTGTTGCTAAGCTCTCACGCATCTGCTGCAGAAGGTCGTTTAGTGGTTTATTGCAGTGCACAAAATACGATGTGCGAGCAAGAAACTATGGCTTTTGAGAAAAAATATGGTATCAAAACCAGTTTTATCCGTGGCGGTACAGGCACAATTTTAGCCAAAATTGATGCAGAAAAAGATAACCCTCAAGGGGATGTGTGGTATGGCGGTACGCTTGATCCTCATTCTCAAGCCGGTGAAATGGGCTTACTTGAAGCGTATAAGTCACCAAATCTTGCACAAATTCCTGAACAGTTTAGAGATCCCGCTAAAATTAAAGGCAACTATTCTTCAGCGATTTATCTCGGTGTATTAGGCTTTGGTATCAATCCTGAGCGTTTGAAAAAGCTTAATTTACCAACACCAAAATGTTGGAAAGATCTAGCCGATCCTGCGTATCGTAATGAGATCCAAGCAGCAGATCCTCAAAGTTCAGGTACGGGTTATACACAATTAGCCACCTATATCCAACTTTGGGGTGAGGATGAAGCGTTCAAATATCTCAAAGAACTCAATAAAAATGTTTCCCAATATACCAAATCAGGTAATACAGCGACCCGTAATACGGCACGTGGTGAAACCGCAATCGGAATTGGTTTTTTACATGAATATTCTTTAGAGAAAGCCAAAGGCGCACCAGTAGAATTAGTTGTTCCTTGTGAAGGTACAGGCTATGAAATTGGTGGCGTGAGCATTATTAAAGGTGCAAGAAACCTTGAAAATGCGAAATTATTTGTGGATTGGGCGTTATCAAAAGAAGCGCAAGAGTTAACCTGGAAAAAAGGGGAAGCGTATTCTATTTTAACCAATAGTACCGCAGAACAATCACCTTATGCGCTCGATTTTAAATCTATCAATTTAATTAATTATGATTTTGACAAATACGGCTCAAGTGATTTACGTAAACGTTTGATCACAAAATGGGTTGATGATGTTAAATTAGCAAAATAATGATGTATACATAGCGAAATAATAGCTATTATATTATTTCGCTTTTTTTCTTTTATGCGAGGTTGTATGAACGCAAATAAACTTCCTATTATCCAATCTGCTAACTTTTGGATAATTCTTGCAGTGATTGCATTTCTTCTTCTGCCTTCCCACGCTTTAGATTATGGCTTGTTTGAAAGCACAAGCGATGAATACCTAGGTGCAATGGGTTGGTCTTCGTTAAATATTACGGCATTATGGTTTTTATCGGTTATTTTATACGGTTTGATGCCACTTCTTAAATTACCGAAGGATACACAAGCGAAAGCAGAGCTGTATCTTATTGCAGCAGCGACATTATTTATCTTTGTCAGTGCAACAATTTGTAAAGTCAGCATGGGTTATTCAGTGATTGTATTAATCGCGAGTTTAACCGCATTGGCGACGTTTTCTTTCGCAAAATTAAAAGTGATGCAAGGGGATAAATTTATTATCGCCTCTTTACTTTGCATTATCTTATTAATTTTCTTCTTCATCGTTTACCCAACATTAGCGATCTTTGTATCCATGTTCTATGACGGTGATACTTTTGCACCACAACAAGTGATGCGAATTTTGACTCAAAGCTACATTGTACGTGTGATTAGTAACTCGCTATTCTTATCAGGCTTTGTAGGTATCGTATCAACGATTTTCGGTTTGGCATTTGCACTTTATACCACCCGTATTGCTCGTAGAACGGCGTTCATTGGTAAAATTTTCTCTATTTTACCAATCGTAACTCCACCGTTTGTTGTGGGGTTAGGGGTAACATTGATGCTTGGCCGTTCTGGTTATGTGACGGAGTTCTTAGCTTCAACATTTGGATTTGAGAACCACAACTGGCTATACGGTTTTAACGGGATTGCCATTGCACAGATTCTTGCTTTTGCACCGATTTCATTCATGATTTTAGATGGGGCATTAAAATCTGTTCACCCATCAATTGAAGAAGCGTCTTACACCTTACGTGCAAATCGTTACCAAACGTTCTTCAATATCATTTTCCCATTACTACGTCCAGCATTGGCAAACTCATTCTTAATCGTGTTTATCCAATCCTTAGCGGACTTTAGTAACCCGTTAGTATTGGGTGGTAGCTTTGACGTAATCGCGACACAAATCTACTTCTATATTGCCGGCTCACAATTAGATTATGCTTCAGCAAGTACTTTAGGTTCGATGCTTTTAATCTTCTCATTAGCCGTATTTATCATCCAATATATTTGGATTGGTAATCGCTCTTATGTGACCGTTTCAGGCAAATCCTATCGTGGTGACGTGCAAGATTTACCAACCGGCTTGAAATATACCATCATCGGAATGCTTGGTTTCTGGGTACTCTTTAACTTAGCGTTATACGGCAGTATTTTCTACGGTAGTTTCACGGTGAACTGGGGCGTAGATTACACCTTAACCTTGAAAAACTATGCGATGTTATTCGGACAAGGCTTAAGCGATGGGGCATGGCCATCATTGATTAATACTTTAATCTACGCAGGAATTGCCGCACCATTGACCGCACTTTTCGGTTTATTAATTGCGTATATTGTGGTGCGTAAAGATTTCCAAGGTAAAAAATCTCTTGAGTTCTTAACCATGCTTTGCTTCGCCGTACCAGGAACTGTTGCAGGGGTATCTTATATTTTAGCCTTTAACAATGCGCCACTTTACATTACAGGTACCAGCATTATCGTGATCATCTCAATGGTGATGCGTGATTTACCAATTGGTATGCGTGCAGCGATTGCAGGTCTTGGTCAATTAGATAAATCACTTGATGAAGCGTCGCTTTCTTTAAAAGGTAGCTCATGGAAAACTTTGTGGTTTATCGTTTTACCATTGTTAAAACCAGCTTTACTTTCTGCATTGGTCACCAGTTTCGTTCGTGCGATGACCACCGTAAGTGCGATTATCTTCTTAGTTACTGCTGATACACGTGTGGCAACAGCCTATATTTTAAACCGTGTAGAAGATGGTGAATATGGTGTTGCTATCGCATACGGTTCGATTTTAATTATTGTAATGATGGCTATTATTTTATTCTTTGACTGGATTGTGGGTGATACCCGAATTTCCCGTTCTAAAGCGAAAAAAATGAATTAACTCGTTAAGTTGTAGGTAAATATTATGAGTAATAATGATTTCTTAGTATTAAAAAATATCACCAAATCTTTTGGTAAATCCACAGTCATTGATAATTTAGATTTAACCATTAAACGTGGCACCATGGTGACCTTATTAGGTCCATCTGGTTGTGGTAAAACCACTGTGTTACGTTTAGTTGCAGGCTTAGAAAACCCAACTTCAGGTCAAATTTTTATTGATGGTGAAGATGTAACCAAATCGTCTATTCAAAATCGTGATATTTGTATCGTATTCCAATCTTATGCATTGTTCCCGCATATGAGTATCGGTGATAACGTCGGCTATGGTTTACGTATGCAAGGTGTGGGAAAAGAAGAACGCGCTAAACGTGTAAAAGAAGCCTTAGAGTTAGTTGATTTAGCAGGTTTTGAAGATCGTTTTGTGGATCAGATTTCAGGTGGTCAACAACAACGCGTCGCTTTAGCGCGTGCGTTAGTGTTAAAACCGAAAGTATTACTTTTTGATGAACCATTAAGTAACTTAGATGCAAACTTACGTCGTTCTATGCGTGAAAAAATCCGTGAATTACAACAAAGTTTAGGTATTACCTCGCTTTATGTGACTCACGACCAAACCGAAGCATTTGCGGTATCCGATGAAGTTATCGTCATGAATAAAGGTAAAATCATGCAAAAAGCACCGGCAAAAGAGCTTTATTTGCGTCCAAACTCTTTATTCCTTGCAAACTTCATGGGGGAATCGAGCATCTTTGAAGGTAAATTGGAAAATAACACCATTGACGTAAATGGCTACAAATTACCATTAAGCAATGCGGCACAATTCAATTTACCAGATGGTGAATGCTTAGTAGGCGTACGTCCTGAAGCAATTTACTTAAAAGCAGAAGGCGAGGCAGCACAACAATGTGAAATCAAGAGTGCAGTCTATATGGGTAACCACTGGGAAGTGGTGGCAATTTGGGTAGGCAAAGAATTGCTCATTAATACTAAACCAGAAGACTTTAATGCTGATCTCAAACAAGCTTATGTGAATTTCTCTGAACAAGGTATTTTCTTGCTGAAGAAAGAGAAATAATATCAATTTAAAGGCGTATGGAAGCATACGTCTTTTCTTTTAAAATCCGTTCAAAATTGACCGCACTTTTCCGCTCATTTTTACTTTATCTAACACAGCTGTATAATGTCTCGCTTTTGAATATAAACGATAGAAGGGGGAAAGCTCATGATTAAAACCGATACCTTACCGCAATTTTTGCGTAACAAAGTGGCGGAAAACGATGCTTTTGGTCTCGTAGAGGGCTTGTGCCAATTATTACGTAGCAGCCCCACAGAAAAAATTTCTCCGACCTTGCATTTATTTAAGTTTATCTTAAAGAACGATAAAGAATTAGGCTGTTCTGTCTCGAAATTATTATGCGGTTGGTTATGTAGTTTACGTCTTTATCCCTTGTTTATTAGCAGCGGGATTCTTACGCGTGGCGGTTTTGGACAAGAAATGAAAACGCGTATTTATGAGCGTTTCAATCCGTCTTTTAAAGATATTAATGATTTACGTGATATTTTCTATTTATTGTTTAGCGATAAAAATGATGCGCGTTGGATTGATGCCGTTCCCTTAAAAACGTGGCGAGGTGTATTTGGTATTTTAACCCGTTATACAGAACAAAAAGATCGTGAACGTTTAAGAAACCATATTGAAAGTGAAGGATTATTTGCCATTGAAATGCTTTCAATTTGGATTGCGGCTGAAGATATGGATCCTGAGTTGATGCGAATGGAGCCCTCTCTGTTGAATGCTGATTCACCTTTTGTGGCATTGCATCATGAAGTGGTTGATTGGGTAGAGGCGCGTCGCCAATCAACGGCTTTTGATGATAGCCATTTACAGGTAATGTTTGATCAATGTAAGGAATTGATTATTGGCTTACAGAAACGTGGGGCGGTAGTGGGATCATCCTTAAATACGGCGTATTTATTGGAACGTCTTTCCCAGACTTTAGAACGGTTAGAAACCTTGATGGCGATTTTTGTTTCAAATCGCTATTTACCGCGTCGAATTTTATTATTAACTGGTTGTTTTGCTCGTGCAGCAGCAGAACGACATAGTATTTCGAGACTATGGAAACAAAGCTCAGGATTAATGGCTCGTAGTGTTACGCAGAATGCAGGCGATCATGGTGAGCATTACATTACTCGAGATAAAAAAGAGTATTGGGCAATGTTTTATTCTGCCGCAGGTGGTGGTGTATTAATTGCATTGATGGCGCTATTTAAAACCTACCTAGGCAGTATAATTGATGACAAAGTCTGGAAAGGCATTGCCGAAGGTTTAAATTACGGCTTAGGTTTTATGGTGATCTTTATGTTGCATTTCACGGTGGCAACCAAACAGCCAGCCATGACAGCCGCTCGCTTTGCTGAAGCAGTTGAAAAAACGCCTCAAGGTAAAACCGTCAATATGAAATTAGCCCAATTATTAGTGGATGTATTTCGTTCTCAAAGTATTGCGGTGCTAGGCAATGTGCTCATTGCGATGGGCTTAGCTGCATTGATTGCGTTTAGTTACCAATATAAAACAGGGGAACCGTTGATGAATGCTGATCAAATCGCGTATCAGTTGCATAGCATTGATCCTTTTGCGGGAACCTTATGGTTTGCAGCCATTGCAGGTGTATGGTTATTTTGCTCAGGGATTATTTCGGGCTATTTTGATAACCGAAGCAATTATTTGAATATGCGTATGCGTTTAGCCCAACATCCGTTATTGAAAAAACTAATGTCTGAGAAGACTCGCGTGAAATTTGCTAATTATATGCATGAGAATTATGGCTCGCTAATTGGTAACCTTTGCTTTGGTATGCTGCTTGGTATTACGGGCGTGGTGGGTTACTTAACGCATCTTCCGTTAGATATTCGTCATGTAGCATTTTCATCTGCGAATGTAGGTTATATTGCCGTGAGCGGACATTTTACCTATTCATTACTTTTACAATGTATTGGTTTTGTATTATTGATTGGTTTAGTGAATTTAATTGTCAGTTTTTCATTAACGCTTTGGGTTGCATTGCGTTCTTTGAATGCGGAAATTGATAGCTGGTGGCCAATTTGGCATGAAGTTTGTCAAATTGTGAAAAAACGCCCATTGAGCTTATTTCTTCCTGTTCAATTAGATAAATAATCGGCTTAAGTGCGGTCAAAAATATCAACGTTTTTGACCGCACTTTCTTTTCGACAAATTTAATTTGCGTTATCATGTTGCTCATCTAATGCGATAACTTTATGAATTATTCTAATGAAACCTACATTTCTTGAACTTCGTCACCTAAGAACCTTGCTTGCTTTGAAGGAAACGGGCAGCGTTTCAATGGCGGCAAAACGTGTTTATTTAACACAATCGGCACTTTCTCACCAAATTAAGTTAATGGAAGAGCAATTTGGTTTACCTCTTTTTGAGCGTAAAAGTAATCCGTTGCGTTTTACCGCAGCTGGCGATCGTTTGATTCGTCTTGCCAATGAAATTCTTCCGAAAGTGGTTGATGCTGAACGTGAACTTGCTCGTGTAAAACACGGTGATGCAGGGCAGTTAAGAATTGCGGTGGAGTGTCATACCTGTTTCGACTGGTTAATGCCAGCGATGGATGAGTTTCGTCAGCATTGGAGCTTGGTAGAATTGGATATTGTGTCTGGTTTCCACACAGATCCGGTTGGATTGTTATTATCTCATCGTGCAGATTGGGCGATTGTGTCTGAAGTTGAACAAAATGATGATGTTTTATTTAAGCCGTTATTTTCTTATGAAATGGTGGGAATCTGTTCTAAAGATCATCCATTAGCCAATAAAGAGGTTTGGCAGGCGGAAGATTTCGCTGAAGAAACTTGGGTAACCTATCCCGTGCCTGATGATATGTTAGATTTATATCGTCAAGTATTGAAACCGAAAGGTATTAATCCACCTCGTCGTACAACAGAGCTAACGATCGCCTTGATCCAGTTAGTGGCGAGCCGTCGAGGCATTGCTACCGTACCTTATTGGGCGGCATTACCTTATTTAGAAAAAGGGTATGTGGTGGCGCGTAAAATTACAGAAGAAGGATTGTTCAGCAACCTTTATGCAGCGATTCGCAAAGAAGATGCGAATTTAGCTTATATCGAAGATTTCCATCAAACAGTAAAAGCACAAAGTTTTTCGACCTTACCTGGTTTGTCTGTTTTAGAGTTGTAGTAGGTCAATATGTCAGAAGTAGTGACAGAAAATCCCATCAAAGCCGCAGCAAAAGCGGCATTTCCTTACAGCATGCCAATGCTTGCCGGCTTTTTATTTTTAGGCATAGCATACGGCATTTATATGAAAGCACTTGGATTCGGTGTTTGGTTCCCTGTGGCAATGGCAGCGCTCATTTATGCAGGCTCCGTGGAATTTATTGCAGCCGCCGCCTTAGTTATGCCTTTTTCGCCTTTAAGTGTTGCGTTAGTTACGCTGATGGTCAGTGGTCGCCAAATTTTTTATGGCATTTCCATGTTAGAAAAATATGGTGCTCAACTCGGGAAAAAACGTTGGTATTTAATTAGTACCCTAGTAGATGAAAGTTTTTCCCTGAACTATATGGCGAAGATCCCCGATCATTTAGATAAAGGCTGGTATATGTTCTTTGTCAGTTTTTATCTCCATCTCTATTGGGTGGTAGGAGCCGGATTAGGTAATCTATTTGGCTCAATTATACCTTTTGATTTAAAAGGGGTAGAGTTTGGTATGACTGCACTTTTTCTGGTGATTTTTGCTGAAAACTGGCTCAAAGAGAAGTCTCATGAAAGCTCATTATTAGGTTTAGGTGTGGCTTTTGCATCGCTATTAATTGTTGGGAAAGAGCATTTTTTAGTGCCAACACTCATTAGTATTTGGATTTTATTAACGGTACGACGTCCTAAACTTTCATCTAAATTGGAGGCACTAAAATGACATTGATGGAACAAATTATCACCATTGTGATTTGTATTGTGTGCGTGCAATTTACTCGATTATTGCCATTCTGGATCTTTCCCGCAAATCGCCCGATTCCGGAATATATTCGTTATCTAGGTAAAGTACTACCTGCCGCGATGTTTGGAATGTTAGTCGTGTATTGCTATAAAAATGTGGATGTATTGAGTGGTTATCACGGCTTACCCGATTTCATTGCGGGTGCTTTGGTATTGGGGGTACATTTCTGGAAAAAGAACATGTTTCTTTCTATCTCGGCAGGCACAATTTTTTATATGTTTTTAGTGCAAAAAGTCTTTATCTAAGAGAATTTTGAGCGAAATAAAAATTTCTTGATATTGCAATCGGTTGCCTTTATTTCGCCTCTTTTCCTCAATTCCAAAATCTTTTATGATGCCGCCTCAATCATTGTTGACGGAGAGATTTATGGAATTTAATTTCATCGAATTATTAGGTTATTTGGCAACATTCTTTGTGGCTGCGTCTTTTTTATTTAAATCGATTGTTCACTTGAGAGTTGTTAATGCAATTGGAGCGGTACTTTTTGTCGTTTACAGTTTGATCATCAAATCTTATCCAGTTGCGCTTCTAAACGCCTTCTTAGTTTTCGTTAACTTATATCAACTTTATCGTTTAAAAAAAGAGCAGTCAGCATCAAAAGTGCTTAAATAATTGACCGCACTTTTCCACGATTTACCCCCATATTTGATATAAGGCAATCACCAGAGGCATAGTAAACATACAAAGCAGCGTCGTTATTCCATAAATGGCGCTGGCTTTTTGTGGGTTGTTGTTATAAATCACCGCCATTTGTGTCACTGTTGAAGCTGAAGGGCTAGTGGTAGCCAAAAAGCTAATCAACACGATAATCTCACCTTTCTCAACCCAATGTACAAAGCCAATCAGTTTTATTAATACCAATAATGCAATCGGAATAAGTAACAAGCGCAAAAGTGTGACTAAATAAATGCGTTTGGATGATACGATGCTCCGTAAAGGAATTGCAGCAATCAGCATACCCGCAACAAGCATGGCATTTGGGCCAATAAATAAGCCAATCGAAGAAAGTGTGCCATTGATAATATTTGGCAACTTAATTTGAAAAGCAAATAAAAATGCCCCCACGAGAATTGACCAAATATTGATGTTTTTGGCAATCATCTTCAAGGATAAATTTCCTTTTCCTACAATAATCAAACGGCAATGCGTCCAAAATAGAAAGGTTTGCACCACAATAAAACAGCTGGCGTAAATGACCCATTCTTTGCCAAATAACGACATCACAATCGGAATAATTAAGTTACCAGAATTGGAATAAATCGAAGTGGCATGTTCAATAGGATCAAGGTTTAATAGGCGCTTTAACAGACTGCCAATAATAATCAGAATAACCTGAAGAAACACCGCCATAAACAGTGAAAGCTGTAAACCTTGTAGAATTTCAGGTGTGTAATCAATTTGAAAGGCTTCAATCATCACTGCAGGGCTGATGACATAAAGTCCTATAACGGAAAGCGTCTTGCTATCTTCAGATTTTAATAATTTTGATTTAACTAACCCATAACCAATAAGCACAATAAGTGTCAGTTCAATAATTTTAGTGCCGAGTAAAAATGCGATGTCCATAGTGAATATTGATAAGAGAAATTAGTGCTATGAAAGAAGAAAAGGGCAAATAATTTGCCCTTTAAATTGATTTAGGTTACTCCCATTCTATCGTTGCTGGTGGTTTTCCGCTAATGTCATATACCACGCGGGAAATGCCGTTCACTTCATTGATGATGCGGTTAGACACTTTGCCTAATAAATCATAAGGTAAATGAGCCCAATGTGCGGTCATAAAATCGATGGTTTCTACCGCACGTAGTGAGATAACCCAATCGTATTTACGGCCATCGCCCATGACGCCAACAGATTTCACTGGTAAGAATACGCTGAAAGCTTGACTGGTTTTTTCATACCAACCGCTGTTGCGTAATTCTTCGATAAAGATTGCATCCGCACGGCGTAATAAATCGCAGTATTCTTTTTTCACTTCGCCTAATACACGCACGCCTAAACCTGGACCAGGGAATGGGTGGCGGTTGATCATTTCAGCCGGTAAGCCTAATGCTAAACCGATTTTACGTACTTCGTCTTTAAATAACTCGCGTAACGGTTCAACTAAGCCAAGTTTCATATAGTCTGGTAAGCCACCTACGTTGTGGTGTGATTTAATTACATGCGCTTTACCAGTTTTGCTTGCTGCAGATTCGATGACATCAGGGTAGATCGTACCTTGTGCCAACCATTTCACGTTAGTAAGTTTTTTCGATTCATCATCGAATACATCAACGAATACTTTACCGATAATTTTGCGTTTTGCTTCAGGATCCGATACACCTGCAAGCTCACCTAAGAAACGGCTTTCCGCATCAACTCGGGTAATGTTCAAGCCGAATTTATCGCCAAACATTTCCATTACTTGATCGCCTTCGTGTAAGCGGAGTAAACCGTTATCCACGAATACACAGTGTAAGTTTTTGCCGATAGCACGGTGTAAAAGTAATGCAACCACAGAAGAGTCCACACCACCAGATAAACCTAAAATCACTTCATCATCGCCCACTTGCTCTTTAATGCGAGCTACTGCATCTTCGATAATGTTTTCTGCTGTCCATTTGGTTTCGCAACCACAAATGTTCACCACGAAATTCATTAATAATTCCAAGCCTTTTTTAGTATGGGTCACTTCTGGGTGGAATTGTACGCCGTAGAAACGACGATTTTCGTCAGACATTGCCGCAATTGGGCAGGTTGGAGTCGTACCGGTAACTTGGAAGTTTTCAGGTAAACGAGTTACTTTATCGCCATGGCTCATCCATACATCCAATTTGCTGTCACCATCATTTAAATGAGCGAAAAGTGCGGTCGGATTATCCATTAAAACAGAAGCATAGCCGAATTCACGATGATCAGAGGTTTCAGTTAAACCGCCAAGTTGCATCGCCATTGTTTGCATACCGTAACAAATACCCAATACAGGCACGCCTGCGTTAAATACATATTCAGGTGCACGCGGGCTGTTTTCTTCAGTGGTACTTTCTGGACCACCAGAAAGGATAATACCATCTGGATTAAATTCACGGATTTGTTCTTCAGTCACATCCCATGCCCAAAGTTCGCAGTACACACCGATTTCACGCACACGACGCGCAATCAGTTGAGTATATTGTGAACCGAAGTCGAGGATCAGAATTTTATGGTTGTGGATATTTGTCATTTTTTACCTTATGTTAGTTTGACGTGGTCATATTGATGTAGGTTCCACCTTGACCATCGCTGATATATTTAATTTTAAATACTTCAGTTTGATTACAGCCTTTTACTGTCCAAGTTTCATATGCTGAATCAACAGTAGATGTTTTAGGGTTGATTTTTGCATCATTGATCTGAGTATGAATTTGTTTTGGCGTACAATTATGGATTGCTCTAAAAGCCAGATTGATATTACGTTCAGTATCTGATTTTAGTAAAGAACTTGCCGTTGTTTCTCCCGTATAAGTTGGTCCGAAAAGCGCACAACTTGATATGATAAACGGAATGAGTAATGCTAGTTTTTTCATTTCAGTCCTTTTAGTTGCCTAAAATATTTCAAAAGAGCGGTTAAATAAACCGCTCTTTTATTAATTAGCCCATACGATAGTTTGGTGCTTCTTTAGTAATTGTTACATCATGAACATGGCTTTCTTTAATACCCGCACCACTGATGCGAACAAATTCTGCTTTCGTACGTAATTCTTCGATGGTTGCGCAGCCAGTTAAGCCCATGCAAGAACGTAAACCACCCATTTGTTGGTGGATGATTTCTTTTAAGTAACCTTTGTATGGAATACGGCCTTCGATACCTTCTGGTACGAGTTTGTCTGCAGCGTTATCAGATTGGAAGTAGCGGTCAGATGAGCCTTTCGCCATCGCACCTAATGAACCCATACCACGGTAAGATTTAAATGCGCGGCCTTGATAAAGTTCGATTTCACCCGGTGCTTCTTCGGTACCTGCGAACATTGAACCAACCATTACACAGCTCGCACCTGCTGCGATAGCTTTTGCAATATCACCAGAGAAACGGATACCACCATCTGCGATAACTGGAATACCACGATCTTTTAATGCAGCCGCTGCATCTGCGATAGCAGTGATTTGTGGAACACCTACACCAGTCACAATACGAGTTGTACAAATTGAACCAGGACCAATGCCCACTTTCACTGCGCTTGCACCTGCATCAGCTAATGCGATTGCTCCTTCAGCCGTTGCTACGTTACCTGCAACGATCGGTAAGTTTGGATATTTTGCACGAGTTTCACGAACACGTTGTAATACGCCTTCTGAGTGACCGTGAGAAGAGTCGATTAACAACACATCTACGCCGGCTTTCACTAATGCATCAATACGTTCTTCGTTACCTGGGCCTGCACCTACAGCCGCACCGACACGTAAACGACCGAATTCATCTTTGCACGCGTTTGGTTTTTGTTCCGCTTTTTGGAAGTCTTTAACGGTGATCATGCCTTTTAATTTGAAAGCATCATCTACTACAAGTACTTTCTCTACGCGGTTTTGATGCATTAATTCTAAAATTGTTTCACGGCTTGCACCTTCTTTTACGGTGACTAAGTCTTCTTTTTTTGTCATTAATTGTGAAACAGTTTTACTTAAATCTTTTACGAAACGCGTGTCACGGCCAGTGATGATACCGATTAAGTTATTTTCACTGTCTACAACAGGGTAGCCTGCGAAGCCGTTTTTCTTCACCATTTCAGCAAGTGCTGCAAGGGTTAAATCTGGCGAAACAGTCACAGGTTCAGAAACGATACCACTTTCGAATTTTTTTACTTTACGGACACGATCCGCTTGGCGTTCGATCGTCATATTTTTGTGAATAAAGCCGATGCCACCTTCTTGTGCTAAAGAGATTGCTAATTTGGTTTCTGTGACAGTATCCATTGCAGCAGAAAGCATAGGAATATTTAAGCGAATTTCTTTGGTGAGTTGAGTTGAGAGGTTGGCAGTGTTCGGAAGAACAGTTGAATGAGCGGGGACGAGTAGAACGTCGTCAAAAGTCAGAGCTTCTTGTTTGATTCTAAGCATGGCAATATCTCGCTGTTAAAAATTGTGTCAAAAAATATTGCGGCGGGATTATACAGATTTTTCATGTGGTTGAAAATGAATTTTTTCGCTTTTATGGTAAGATTTGCCAAGGTTTTTATGAGAAGGAATGAATATGTCATCGCTATTGGATTGTTTGTCTGATTGCCAACCTAAAGTGCGGTCAGATTTGATGTCGTTTTTAAATATTACGTCAGATGAATTGGCACAAGAAATGGCATTATTGAGAGAAGTGGGATTGAATATTCAAGAAGAAAATGAGGTTTATCAGCTTGTGCCAGAAATGCCTTTGTTAAATCCGCAAGCAATTTCGACCGCACTTTCACCTTATTCCGTGAGTTATCATCGAACCATTTCTTCAACAAATGAATTTATAACGAATCAAATTAACCAATTAAAAAAAGGTGATTTGTGTCTGGCAGAATATCAAACCGCAGGGCGGGGGCGTCGTGGTCGCCAATGGCTTTCACCGTTTGCAGGGCAGTTAATTTTCAGTTTTTATTGGACTATCGATCCCCAAAAAGCATTGGATGGATTAAGTTTGGTGATTGGTTTAGCTATTGCAGAAGCGTTAAATGCAAAAGTGAAATGGCCAAATGATATTTTGCTTTTAGGACGAAAACTCGGTGGAATCTTGGTGGAGATTATCAATCACAAAAATGGTCTGCTGAATTTAGTCATTGGTGTAGGGATTAATGTGAAATTACCTCAATCAACTGAAATTAACCAACCATATGCACAATTAACCGAATTAGATCCAAATATAGATCGTCAGGCGATCCTGATTAAAGTGATCCAACGAATTTATTCTCGATTAGCTCAATTTGAAGAAAAGGGCATTGATGAGGAATTTATGCAACAATGGATAAACCATAATGAATTTTTTGGTGATGAAGTGAATGTCTTTACTGAACAAGGCGCGATTTCAGGTATAGAGCAGGGAATTGATAAACGCGGTTATTTAAAAGTCATAACCGATGAAGGCGAGCGGTATTTTAATGCCGGAGAAGTTTCTTTAAGAAGGAAGTAAATAAAAAGTGCGGCCAAAATTAACCGCACTTTTTATATGTATGCTAAACCACTTTCTGAATAAGCACCGAAATATCATCTGCAAATTTTTCATCTCTTGCCATTTTCTCAATTTCCTCAGCTGAATGTTTTTCACCGTTATACACGACAACAATACTGAGATCATTAGGTTGCAAGAAATGTGTTTCACCGAACTCAGTATAACGGGTGGCGCCAATACTAATAATCGCTTGTTTCGGATAGTTTGCTTGCTCTAATAAAGAAGCAATATGATTCATTGGTCCTTCATCGGGTTGATTATTCATTCTATCGACGATCCAATCTAATAATTGTTGGTGGAAATAGCTATAACCGATAGCGGGGCTGTCAATACCATACGTATTGAGCGCGCTATTTCTTTTATGGAAGCAAGCGATACGATATTGATCAATTTCACTTCCCTTAATAAAGGAAGAAAGTGGAATAAGTTTTGATGAAATACCTTTACTTGCTTTGCCCCAGTTTTTCTTTTCACAGATTTTTTTCGCATTAGGGCGACGAATAGAGCAATCATTATAGGCTGCAAAATAACGCGGGATAATTTGCTCAACTTGCTTTCCTTTATAGATAAGATCACAAATAAGCGCAATTTCAGGTTCAATTTGCAGATTATCTGCGCCTTGTGGAAAATTAATTTGATTGTGACTTAAAGGATAGGTAGAAAGAAAGCCCGCTTTTTCACTTGGTACATAAAAAGGGAAAATCGCTTTTGGTTGAATGGCATTTTCTGTTTTAACTTGAGTGAAATCAGCTGCTTCTCCGGCTTGTTCTAAATGTCCCGCGAAATTGCCTGCTACACCGAAACCAATCATTTGCTCAAAATTCATAACTACCTCATTAAAATGCTTACTCTTTGGAGGTAATTTACCTTGAATATTGAACAAAGACAATTCACTTTGATGATTAAATCATCAGACAATAAAAAAATTGAATTTTTTATAAAAAAGCACTTGCAAAGAATTCTGAAAGTCCTATAATACGCCCCACACAACGACGCGCTGTTGTGAAACTTAAAAACATCCAGT